>JBDSIN010000063.1:0-7741 GCA_039917955.1 Candidatus Limnocylindria bacterium | reverse complement strand
GAGCCGGTGGGATGCCATCGAGCCGGAAGGTTGCCAGCTTCTTGTTGTCGGTCGCCATCTCGCGCTCACCCTGCAGGACGACGATGTCCACGCTGGGCTGGCTGTCGGACGCGGTCGAGAAGATCTGCGTGTGGCTGGTCGGGATAGTGGTGTTGCGGTTGATCATCTTGGTGGCCACCCCGCCCAGGGTCTCGATTCCGAGGGAGAGCGGTGTCACGTCGAGGAGCAGGACGTCCTTAACCTCGCCGGCCAGAACGCCGGCCTGGATCGCGGCGCCGACCGCGACCACCTCGTCGGGGTTGACCCCCTTGTGCGGCTCCTTGCCGGCGAACATGGCTTTCACCGCCTCGATGACCGAGGGCATGCGCGTCATGCCGCCGACCAGGATCACCTCGTCGATATCGGTCGGCTTGAGGTTCGCATCGGCCAATGCCTTCTTGACCGGACCCGCCGTCTGGCTGATCAGGTCGGCCACCAGGTCCTCGAGCTTGGCGCGCGACAGGCTCATCACCAGGTGCTTGGGCCCGGAGGCATCGGCGCTGATGAACGGCAGGTTGATCTCGGTCTGCGTGGTGCTGGAGAGCTCGATCTTCGCCTTCTCGGCGGCTTCCTTGAGGCGCTGGAGGGCGATCCGGTCCTTCGACAGGTCGATCCCCTGCTCCTTGCGGAACTCGGCCGAGAGCCAGTCGATCACGCGCTGGTCGAAGTCGTCGCCGCCCAGGTGCGTGTCGCCGTTCGTGCTGCGCACTTCGAAGACGCCCTCGGAGAGCTCCAGGATCGAGATGTCGAAGGTGCCGCCACCGAGGTCGTAGACCGCGATCTTCTCGTCCTTGGTCTTATCCAGGCCGTAGGCGAGGGCCGATGCCGTCGGCTCGTTGACGATGCGCTTGACGTCCAGCCCGGCGATCCGGCCGGCATCCTTGGTCGCCTGGCGCTGGGTGTCGTCGAAGTAGGCCGGGACGGTGATCACCGCCTCGGTCACCTTCTCGCCCAGGTACGCCTCGGCGTCGGCCTTGAGCTTCTGCAGGATCATGGCGCTGATCTCGGGCGGGCTGAAGGTCTTGTCGTTGGCCAGCGTCACGACGATGCCGTCCGACTTCGGGTCCTTCCCGACCTTGTACGGGACGAGATCCTTGCTGTGGCGCACCTCCGGATCCTCGAAGCGCCGGCCCATGAAGCGCTTGATGGAGAAGATGGTGTTCTCGGGGTTGGTGATCGCCTGGCGCTTGGCAACTTGCCCGACCAGCCGCTCCCCGCTCTTGGCGAAGGCGACGACCGATGGTGTGATCCGGCCTCCCTCCGCGTTGCTGATGACCTGCGGCTCGCCGCCCTCCATGACGGCCACCACCGAGTTGGTGGTTCCGAGGTCGATGCCGATGATCTTGCCCATGCGCTCAGTGCTCCTTCGGGTTGTTCGCGACGCGGACCAGCGACGGGCGCAAGACCCGATCGTGCAGCCGGTAACCCCGCTGCAGCTCGCCGATCACCTGGTTATCGGGGAATTCGGTGGTCTCCTCGTGGACGACCGCCTCGTGGAGATTCGGATCGAATGGCTGGCCCGCCGCCTCGATCTGGGTGACGCCCTCGGCCTCGAGGAGGGAGCGGAGCTTGCGTTCCACCAGGCGGATCCCATCCAGCCAGCCCTCGTGTGCGTCGGGTGGAACGTGGTCGAGGGCGCGATCGAAGTCGTCGAGCACCGCCAGCAGCTTGCCGATCAGCAACGCGGTGGCGAAGCCCATCGTGGCGCCGCGGTCCTCTTCGACCCGCCGGCGGTAGTTGGCCAGGTCGGCGGTCGCGCGCTGCGCGGTGCGCAACTGCTCGTCCGCGGCGGCACGCACCTCCTCGAGCTCGCCGTGCAGCTCCTCCAGCTTGGCGATCATGGCGCCGCGCGACGGGCCGCGGCCGTGTCGTGCCTCATCGGGCGCCGGGGCGCCGTTGGTCGGGTGCCCATTGTCACGGGGCTCGCGCTCGTGGTCACTCACGCGTCACCCCCGTGGTGGCTGGTGATCAGCTCGTTCATGAGCGTGGCCAGGTAGCGAACGGTCGGGATCGCCCGCGGATACGGCATGCGGGTCGGCCCCAGGACGCCCAGCAGCCCCAGGGCCCCGTCCGGCGCGCCGTACGGGGCGAAGACCAGGCTCACCTCGTGCATGGCGTCGTTCGCGTTCTCGTGACCGATGATCACCGTCACGCCACCACGCCGCGCCAGGACCGGGACGAGCTGCTCGAGGAAGTCGGAACGTTGCAGGACCTCCAGCACGCCACGCAACTTCGCCCCCTCGGCGAACTCGGGCTGCTCGAGCACATTACCGATCCCATCGGTGAAGACCTCCTCGACGGCCACGGTGTCAGCATCCTCGACGAGCGAGGCGACCACCTCGGCGGCATGGGCCGCCAGACCGGTGAGCTTTGCCGCGCGTCGGCGAATCTGCGGACCGGTGAGGCCTGCCAGGTCGGCATTGATGGTGGCCGCCGCCCCATCCAGGTCAGCCTGGCCGAGGGGCTCGCCGGCCATGGTGCGGTCGAGCACCGCGCGGTCGAGGCGGCGCTGGACCACGTTGCCGTCGGCCAGCACCAGGACCGCCAGCCGCGTCTGGTCGCCCAGCTCCACGAGCTGCAGGTGCCCGAATCGGGCGCGGCGGGCCTTGGCCGGGGTCACCACCGCGGCGGATCGGGTGCTCCCCGCGAGAATCGAGGCGGCAAGCCGGAGCCACTCGTTGCTGGTCAGCTGCACCTGCGAGAACTGGTGGCGGATCATCAGCTGGTCGGAACGGTCGAGCGACGCCTCACGCATCAGCGATTCGACGTACACCCGATAGCCCAGGTCCGACGGGACGCGCCCGGCGCTCGTATGCGGATGACTGAGCAGGCCCAGTGCCTCGAGCTCCGCCATGGCGCTGCGGACGGTGGCGGAGCTGACCAGCAACCGATACCGATCCACCAGGGCCCGCGAGCCGACCGGCACGGCGCTCAGCACGTAGTCCTCGACCACCGCGCGCAGCACGTTCTGCTGCCGCTCGGTCAGTTCGAGACCGGAGCGGGGCGGGGCGGCAGTGTGGCTGTGTGGGCTCTGTTCGCCGACCAAGGAAGATCCTCGCTGGATGTGCATCGCCGATGGCGTTGGCACTCTCAGGGTGAGAGTGCCAATCGTGCGTGAACGGCATCGTACCAACCGTGGCCGACCGATGTCAACGCGAACCCCGCCGTCCCGGTCGCCTCCCCGCGCCCCGCCTAGGGAGCAAAGGCGACGAGCACCTCGTTGGCCAGCAGGCGCCCGGGGGATGTGAGGCGGATCTCATCGCCGGCCACCTCGAGCAGCCCCGCCCCGACTCCTTCCTCAACCGCGGCCGGGAAGCGCTCCAGGGGGTCCTGTCCGAACTCGTCGGCGAAGGCCATCCGGGAAAAGCCGGCCACCCGGCGCAGCCCGAGTGACACCGCCTCGAAGGCACGGATCGCCTCATCGAGCGTCTCGCTTCCGGCCACGGCGCGCGCACCCGACTCGGTCGAGGCGAGGTAGCGGTCAAGGTCGCGCTCGTTCCACGAGCGGGTCGCCCCGTCAAACGAATGCGCTCCCGCCCCGATCCCGGTGTAGGGCCGCCGTTCCCAGTACGCCGAGTTGTGGCGGGACTCGAATCCGGGCCTGGCCCAAGAAGAGAGTTCGTAGTGCTGGTACCCCGCGGCCGCAAGGAGCTCCTCGGCAAGCTCGTACTGGGCGGCAGCCAGACCGTCATCCTGCTGGCCCACGATCCGCTGCCGCCAGCGCAGGGCGCCAGGCCGCGGCGGCGCGGCCCACTCGTCGGGCGCCAGGGCGAGCTGCAGCGCGTACAGGGAGATGTGGTCGGGCTCGAGCGCGACCGCATCGGTCAGGCCGAGACGCCAGTCGGCCAGCAATTGGCCGGGAATGCCGTAGATCAGGTCGATCGACACGTTCTCGAAGCCGGCCTCGCGCGCGGCCATGTACGCGGCGCGCGCCTCCACGCCTGTGTGCCCGCGGGCCAGCGCGGCGAGTTCGGGGTCCCGGAGCGACTGTACGCCCAGCGAGATGCGGTTGACGCCGGACGCGCGGAGGCCGACCCAGTCAGGCGATTCGCGAGCGCTGGGGTTGGCCTCGAGCGTGATCTCGGATGGACGAGCGTCCCAGCGGGACTGCGCCGCTGCGACGAGGACTTCCACCGAACCGGCCGGGAGCAGGGAGGGTGTCCCGCCGCCGAAATAGATGGTCGCCAGTTGACCGTCGGCCGGTCGCAACCTCAGTTCCGCTTCCAGGCTGGCGACGTACCGGGGGATCTCCGCGCCCCGACCGCCCACGGTCACGAAGTCGCAGTAGGCGCATACCAGCCGACAAAACGGGACGTGGATGTAGAGATGATGCGACGGAAATGCCATCGCCCCGAGCCTACAGCGTGCAGGCCCGGGGCGAACCTCGGTATGAGGGGCGGCTCCCTACATCAGGCCGACGATGTGTCCCTGCGGGTCGGCGAGGAGCGCGATGGTGGTGTCCTTGGCGACCTCGGTGAGCGGCATGATCATGCGCCCGCCAAGCTCCTCGACACGTCGCAGCGTGGCCGCGGGGTCATCGGCGTGGAGGTAGTAGCGGTGAGGCATGGCTTGCCTAGTACGCGACCTGCTCCCCCATCTACCAACCCGGGTAGTGGTAGGCAGGTTTCGTGGCATCGGCTCCGGCAATGGCTGCCTCGGCTGAGCGTGAGGGGCGTCTCTGTACGCGTGCCAGCGCGTCTGAATCTCGCCCACTACCATGCCCATGCGTGGGTGGGGGCGATCGACCCGCAAACCGTCGGTATCACCAACCCCGGTGGTGGGTGGGGGATGCCGGGGCGAGACGGGTCAGATCCGGCGCGGCGAAACGAGCCAACGAGCCAACGAGCCCTAGATCGGTCGCTGGCGCAGGTGTCCCCCGGCAAACGCGAAGAGCGATGCGCTCACTGCGAAGTGGCCGACCATGGCGGGAATCACCGACCCGGTGGCCACCGTGGCCAGGCCCGCGCCGTAGCCGAGCAGCACCGCCGCGGCCAGGAAGTACCAGTCACGGTCGTCCCACAGGCGCCGGTGGACGAGCCCGTAGAGGAGCGCCTGGATGGCGATCGCCAGGCCGACACCGCCGGGCACCTCGGCGAAGAGGAGCATGCCCAGCACGATCGAGCGGAACTGGAGCTCGTCGGCGACCGCGTTGGCGGCCGCGCCCAGCAGGCGCGAGCCGAGCAGCGGGGTGGGCAGCGGCGTGATCGCCCCATACCGCAGGAAGGCCAGGACCGCGCCATTGGCGATCGCCACCCCCGCGAAGAGGAGCATCACCGGGAGCATCGAGTCGGCGTCGCCGGAGACGAGGAAGAGCTGTGTGCGCCCGCGCGGCAGGATGAATGCGATGCCGAGCGCGAATGCCACCACCAGGCCGTAGTAGCTGGCCGGCCCGAGCCACGGCGCGCGGTAGCGGAAGTAGTCCGACCGCATGATCCGCTCGGAATCGAAGCGCAGCAGCACCAGGAAGATCGCCAGACCAAGGGCGATCGACAGGCGGAGTGAATCCTGGAAGTCCACCTACTGCCCCTCGTTCATGCGGAGTACCGCGAGGAAGGCCTCCTGCGGAATCTCGACGGAGCCGATCCGTTTCATCCGCTGCTTGCCCTCCTTCTGCTTTTCCAGCAGCTTGCGCTTCCGGGTGATGTCGCCGCCGTAGCACTTGGCCAGCACGTTCTTGCGCATCGCCCGGATTGTCTCGCGGCTGATGATATTGGAACCGATCGCCGCCTGAACCGGAACTTCGAACATCTGCCGAGGGATCAACTCCTTGAGCTTTTCCACGAGAGCCTTGCCGGACCGATACGCATTGGACCGATGCACGATCAGGGAGAGCGCATCCACCGGTTCGCCGCTGACCATGATGTCGAGTTTCACCAGCTCACCGGGCCGATATCCGGCGTAGGCGTAGTCGAGGCTGGCGTAGCCGCTGCTGCGGCTCTTGAGCAGGTCGTGGAAGTCGATGATCAGCTCGGCGAGCGGCATCTCGAAGTGCATGTTGACCCGCCGCGGATCGAGGTACTCCATGTTGACGAACGCGCCCCGCCGGGTTGTGGCGAGGTCCATGATCGGGCCGATGTAGTCGGTCGGTGTGATCACCGTGGCCGTCACCCACGGTTCGCTGATCGTCTCGATCTCGCCGGCACCCGGCATCTGCGCCGGGTTGTCCACGATCAGCTCCTCGATCCGATTGAGCTTCTTGACGTGGTACTCGACCGATGGCGCCGACGCGATCAGGTCGAGATCGAACTCGCGCTCCAGGCGCTCCTGGACGATCTCCATGTGCAGCAGCCCCAGGAAGCCGCAGCGGTACCCGAAGCCGAGCGCCACGCTCGACTCGGGCTCGTAGACGAAGCTGGCGTCGTTGAGATGCAGCTTCTCAAGCGCGTCGCGCAGAAGCGGGTAGTCGTCGCCGCGCATCGGGTAGATGCCGGCGAAGACGAGCGGCAGCGCCTGCTTGTAGCCGGGGAGGGGCTCCGAGGCCGGGCGGCTGGCGGCGGTGAGGGTGTCTCCCACACGGGCATCGGCGATGCTCTTGAGCCCCGAGGCGACGTAGCCGACCTCGCCCACCGTCAGGCGCCGCGTCGGGACCGGCTGCGGCCGGAAGTAGCCGAGCTCCAGGATCTCGCTCTCCACGCCGGTGGCCATGAACCGAATCCGTTCATGGTCATGGAGCGTGCCATTCGCCACCCGCACGTACGCTACGACGCCCTTGTACGGGTCGTAGTGGCTGTCGAAGACGAGCGCCTGCAGCGGGGCCGATGCCTCACCGCTGGGCGGCGGAACGCGCTGCACCACCGCCTCCAGGATCTCGGTGATGCCGATCCCCTCCTTGGCGGAGGCCAGGATCACCTCTTCGCGCGGGATCGCCAGCGTCTCCTCGAGTTCTGCCATGACCATCTCCGGATCGGCCGAGGCGAGGTCGATCTTGTTGATCACCGGGATGATGATCAGCCGCTGCTCCATCGCCAGGTGCACGTTGGCGAGCGTCTGTGCCTCGATCCCCTGGCTGGCATCGACCACCAGGATCGCGCCCTCGCAGGCCTGCAGTGAACGGCTCACCTCGTAGGTGAAGTCGACGTGGCCCGGCGTGTCGATCAGGTTGAGGGCGTACGTCTGGCCGTCCGCGGCGTCGTACTGCAGCCGCACCGCGCGGGCCTTGATGGTGATCCCCTTCTCACGCTCGAGATCCATGCTGTCGAGCACCTGGGACTGCATCTGCCGCGGATCGATGGTATGCGTCGCTTCGAGCAGGCGGTCGGCCAGCGTGCTCTTGCCGTGGTCGATGTGCGCCACGATGCTGAAGTTGCGGGTGCGCTCCGGCGGAATCATCGGGCCGGAGTCTAGCCCGCTCAGGGACTGGACGGGGACGACGACTCCGTCGGGATCGGTTCCGGGTTCGGGGGCGGCGGCAGGGCAGGCCCGACCTCGGTGATGCCGTTCACGGTGTTGTAGTGGCTGAACCAGGTGTCGACGTGAATCACCGTCCCGTCGGCGGCGCGAACCGTTCGCGTCACCGATGAGTCGAAACCGTTGTAGGCGCCCTCGACCCGCACGCTCGCCCCCGGCGCCAGGTTTGGGTTGTAGATGGTCGTCTCGCGGGCCGCCACGCGGTTGGTAACGATCGGCGAGGAGAGCGTCACGGTCCTGCCGCTCGCGACTCCCCAGATGTCGAAGCGCACGACCCCCGGGCTGGTGAAGGCCC
>JBDSIN010000062.1:0-3339 GCA_039917955.1 Candidatus Limnocylindria bacterium | reverse complement strand
ACCGGATCCGCGGCGAAATGGAGCGAGTGAACGGCCATGGCCACCTCGAACGACGCCTCGGCGAAGGGGAGCTCGGCAAAGTCGGTCTCGACGAAGGTGGCCTCCGGAACAGTGCGACGCGCGATCTCAAGCATCCCCGATGCCCCGTCCACGCCGGTTACGGCGCGGCCCTCACCCAGCGCGAGGGCGGCCCCGGAGCCGGTCCCGGTACCGAGGTCGAGGACCCGCTCCCCCGGCCGCAGCGCTGCGCGGCGGACCACCTCGGCAGCCATCACGGCGAGCGAGGGCGCCATGCTGGCGGCGTAGTTCTCGGCGGTATCGGAGAAGGCGGCCACGGCGCTGTCAGGAGGGGCCGTCACCGAACGAGGCGAGTCAAGCGTGCCGCGCCACGAAGCGCTCGATGCGGTCCATCGCCTCGACGATCTGCTCGTAGGCGGTCGCGTAGCAGATGCGGATGTGCCCGGCACCCGAGGGCCCGAAGGCGGTTCCGGGCACCACCGCCACGCGCTCCTCGCGGAGCAGTTCCTGGGCAAAGGTCTCGTCGTCCATGCCGGTGCGGGAGACATCGGGGAAGCAGTAGAAAGCGCCCTTTGGCTCGAAGCAGAGCAGGCCGATCTCGTTGAGGCGTCGCACCATGTACGTTCGGCGGCGGTCGTACTCGGCCTGCATCTCGACCACGAACGGCTCGCCGGAACGCAGCGCCTCGACGGCCGCGAACTGGGCGGAGGTGGGTGCGCACATGATCCCGTACTGGTGCACCTTGGCGATGCCGGCCATCACCGGCGCGGGTGCTGCCACCCAGCCGATCCGCCAGCCGGTCATGGCGTAGCTCTTGGAGAAGCCGCCGATCATCACCGTCCGCTCGCGCATCCCCGGCAGCGAGGAGAACGGCACATGCTCGTGGTCGCCGTACACCAGCCGCTCGTAGATCTCGTCGCTGATGACCAGCAGGTCGTATCGCTCGACGACCTCGGCGATCCGCTCCAGGTCGGCCCGGTCGAGCACCGCCCCGGTCGGGTTGTTCGGATAGCCGAGGAAGAGCGCCTTGGTGCGCGGCGTGACCGCGGCTTCGATCATCTCGGCGGTGACGCGGAAATCGGTGGCATCGGTGGTCGAGATCGGCACCGGCACGCCCCCGGCCATGGTGATGCACGGCGGGTAGGCCACGAACGAGGGCTCGTGGTAGATCACCTCGTCGCCGGGGTCGCAGATGGCCCGCAGGCTGGCGTCCACCGCCTCCGAGGCTCCGACGGTGATGATCAGCTCCGTGCGCGGGTCGTAGGTCAGCCCATACCGATCCGCCAGGTCGGCAACGATCAGCTCGCGCAGTTCCGCCTTCCCGCCGTTGGCGGTGTAGTGCGTCTCCCCCGCCTCCAGGCTGGCGATGGCGGCGCGGGTGATCGGCTCAGGGGTGGTGAAGTCCGGCTCACCGATGGTCAGGCTGATGACGTCGGTCATCTCGGCCAGCATGTCGAAGAAGCGCCGGATGCCAGACGGCGGCAGGTCGCGGATCTTGGTGGACAGGAACTCCGCCGGTGGCCGCGCAGTGCGGACGCGTGCGACAGGTTCGGTGGTCATAGGGGCGAAGTGTACCGCCGCTCTCCCGCCTCGATCCGGAGCGCCAGGCGGTTCTGCGGCGGCGGCAGCGGGCAGGTGGCGTACGGGGAGAAGACGCACGGCGGGTTGTAGGCCAGGTTGAAGTCGGCAATCACCGTCCCGTCGGCCGCCGGTGCCTCGGTGTACAGGAAGCGTCCTCCGGCGTAGGTCTCGTGCCCGTTGGTCAGGTCGCCAAAGACGAGCCAGAGCGCCCCCTCGTCGCCGCCGGGCAGGGCGCGCAGGCGCCAGGTCGCACCGTCGCGCTCGAACCAGACGGTCCCCGGCGTCGCTTCCCGGCTTGGCGCGCCGGTGATGTCGACGATCTTGATGGTGGCTCCCTGAGCCGCCGGCTCGAACTGCGCCGTCACGCGCCACGACGGGTCGATCGGGTAACTCTCGAGGCCGGTGAACGCGGCAAGGGCGGGGGCATCGCTATCGCGCACTCGCAGCCCCATCCGCTCGCCGCGACGGATCAGGTGCATCCGCAGCGGCCCGAGATCCAACAGGGTCGGGTCGCCATCGAGGTCATCGGCCAGCATCATGGTGGCGGCCGGATTCCCACCGATACGCAGCTCGGCACCCTCGTGGGGCTGGAGTTGAACCTGGTTCTCGCTCCAGGTCAGGGTGCCGGCGCGCGGCGCGATTCCCGACCCGTGGAGCACGATCTCGTTTGCCGGATGTGCTCCGAAGTGGTTGTCGCCGGGCGTCAGCCAGTGCAGCCCGACGAGCGCCAGCCAGCCATGCGGGCTGCGCAGCCTATCCTCGCGCAGGCGGCGCCAGGCGACCACCCGCTCTGCGTGTGCTCCGATGCTGATCGCGCTCATCGGCTCCAGTCTAGGAGCACGAGACCTCGCGGCGCGTGGCGGAGCGACCGCCCGTGCGAGCCGGCTAGGGGACCTCGGTGAGCTCGAGCGTGTTCCCCTCGCTGTCCTTGAACCAGGCGGCCTTGTAACCCGGAGGAACGGTCAGCAGGCCGTCGACAGTCTTCATCTCGCCGAAGTCGTAGTCCTCGAACACGACGCCGCGCGACCGCATCTCCGCCATGGCCACCTCGATCCCGGTCAGCTCCCAGCCACCGACGGTGTTCCTGGCGGTGCCGGCCGATTCTGTCTGGTACAGGTAAAACGAGGTCGTGCCGCACCGATACCAGAGGCCCGCCCCGCCCATCTCTTCGCGCTCCGGGACCAATCCCAGCTTCTCCTGGTACCAGGTTCGGGCACGACCGATATCGGACGCCGCGAGTCGCGCCGACATGGGGAATTCACCGAGCATCACGCACCTCCACTGCGGCCCGCCCAGCTGTCGCTTGGCGCAACCTGTAGCGTGGTCCCCCGCCGCGCGCTCGTCAACGGGTCAATCTGGCCCGGGAGCCGCTCAGCCAGCCAGAACGAAGAGAAGGAACGGCGCGGTCCGCGGCCCGATCCGGACCCACACCGCCGGCTCGTCGTTGACCGGATTACTGGTCACGCTGCGTCCCGAGGTCTGCCGGCCGTCGAGGGCCATGGCGATCGGTCCCTCGCCGAACCGGGCCAGGCAGGCGGCCACATAGCCCTCGGTGCTCGGTTCGGCGAGGACCAGCACGCTTCGCTCCAGCGCCACCCTCCAGCAGCGCGCTCCCAGCACCTTGTCGTCGCCGGCGTCGTGCCAGTCAGCCCCGGTGACCGGCTCCAGATCGGCCATAGCGCGTTCGGCGTCGAGCGTGGCAAGCACCAGTCCCCGTGGCGCCTCGCTCCAGTCGTCGAT
>JBDSIN010000061.1:0-6261 GCA_039917955.1 Candidatus Limnocylindria bacterium | reverse complement strand
TCGAGCAGTAGGGTGGCCGCGTGACCGCCCCGGCCCATGTGCATGTCTCCGGTTGCGGTCCATGACCCGCTGCCCGGGTCATACAGCTCGACCGAGGCGAGCGGGTCGCCGCTGTTGACGTAGCTGCCCGCCACCAGCACCTTGCCATCGGGCAGCAGCGTGGCCGTGTGGCCGCTGTGGCCCTCGATCATGTTTCCGGTGGCGCTCCAGAACCCGCTGCCGGGGTCGTACAGCTCGGCCGAGGCCAGCGTGCTGCCGCTGTCGCCGCCGCTGAAGCCGCCCGCCACGAGCACCTTGCCATCGGGCAACAGCGTGGCCGTCTGACCAGAGCGAGCCTCGGCCATGCTCCCGGTGGCGGTCCAGGTCCCGCTGCCCGGGTCGTACAGCTCGGCGGAGGCCAGTAGCTCGCCGCTGTAGCCCATGCTACCGCCCGTGACCAGCACCTTGCCGTCGGGCAGCAGCGTGGCCGTGTGACCATCGCGGATCCCGTCCATGTTGCCGGTGGCGGTCCATGATGCCGGCCGCTGTTCGACCGGAGTCGAGGACGCTGCGGTCGACTCGTGCGGCGTCGAGGAAGGAGACGCCGAGGCCTCGACCGAAACGGGCAGCTTGAGGATGCCTGACCCGATCAGGACCGCGCCACCAAGGGCCAGCGTGAGCAGCAGCGTCACGACGATCAGCACCCACGCCAGCGAACGCACTGGACGCGGCTCCACGGCCAGGGCCTTGCCCTCGATCTCGCGCCACAGGTCCGGCGCCGCAAGATCGTCGAAGGTCCGGAAGCGGTTGTGGAGATCGGTCATCGCTCATCACCTAGCAACACGCGCATGCGTTTCCTGCCTCGACTGAGGTGTGCGCGGACCGCAAGCGGATTGATGCCGGTGCGGCGCGCAATCTCGCGCACGGGGCAGTCGACGTAGTAGTGCAGCACGATGACCGCGCGCTGCTGCGGTGTGAGTTCCCGCAGCGCGTCGAGCAGTTGCTCATCGGGGTGAGCATCATGAACGGCGCCTTCGGGCAGCGGTCCGCGCAGCAGGTTGGAGCCGCGCTTGAGATCTCCCTTGGCCAGGCGGAAGGCCGAGCGCCAGACCCAGCTGCGCACATCCCTGATCGCCGTACCTCGGCGCAGCGCCTGGGCAAAGGCCTCGGCGACCGCATCGGAGGCGACATCCTCATCGCCGGCGAAGGCGTACAGCGCCCGCCATAGTCGACCACCGTCCTGCCGGTAGACCGCCTCAACCTCGCCGGTTGCCGCAACGCGAGCCACGATGGTGGTCACTATGCCTATACAGGGAGTGATCGGCGCCAAAAGGTGACAGCCGCAATGGAGGCGCAGGCTAGCGCGCGCTCAACCCGCTACGGCCTCGGCCAATTCACGCGTCGCTGCACCCCGCCTGGTGGCTGGTTCGCATACTGTGAGATACGGACCACCACTACTACGCAGCCTCAGTGCAGGATCTGCGAGAGGAACTGTCGCGTCCGCGCCTCCTTCGGTGCCTCGAAGATCTGCGCCGGCGGTCCCTCCTCCACGATCAGACCTTCGTCGAAGAAGACCATCCGGTTGGCGACCGCCCGGGCGAACCCCATCTCGTGGGTGACAACCAGCATCGTCATCCCCGTCCCGGCCAGCTCGCGCATGACGTCGAGCACCTCGCTGATCATCTCCGGGTCGAGCGCCGAGGTCGGCTCGTCGAACAGCATGATCTTGGGCTGCATGGCGAGTGCGCGGGCGATCGCGACCCGCTGCTGCTGACCGCCCGAGAGCTCCGCCGGGAACTTGTGCGCCTGCTCGGGAATCCCGACCCGCTCGAGCAACGCAACGGCGACCTCCTCGGCCTGTTCGCGGGGCCACTTGCGCACGCGCATCGGAGCCAGGGTGATGTTCTGCAGCACGGTCAGGTGCGGGAACAGGTTGAACGACTGGAAGACCATCCCGATCTCGCTGCGGACCGCGGCAACGTTGCGGACGTCGTGGGTCAGCTCGATGCCGTCGACGATGATCTGGCCCTTCTGGTGTTCCTCGAGGCGATTGATGGTGCGAATGAATGTCGACTTACCCGAGCCGGACGCGCCGAAGATGACCACCACCTCGCCGGCCTGCACGGTGAGATTGATCCCCTTCAGGACGTGCAGCTCGCCGAACCACTTGTGCACGTCACGGCAGACGATGATCTCGTTCGTCGTCGGTTGCTCGATCTGCAGCGCCATCACCGTACCTCGACTGCCGTACAGGTTCTCACGGAGGGGAAGCCGCGTGAGTCCGCGCTCATCGCTTCCCAACCCCGAGCGACGTCTCCAGGCGGTAGCTGGCCTGCGACATAGCGAAGCTCACTACGAAGAAGAGGGCCGCCACGAAGACGTAGACCTCCATCTGTGCCCCGAGCGACTCGGACTGCGCCAGCACCGAGCGTCCGATTCCGAGCAGCTCCAGCAGGCCGACAATGGTGACCAGCGTCGTGTCCTTCAGCAGGCTGATGAAGAGCCCGACATTGGCCGGGATCACGGCCCGCAGGGCCTGCGGCAGGACGATGAACCGGTTCGTCAGGAAGCCGTTCAGGCCCAGCGCGTGAGCTGCCTCGACCTGCCCGGTGGGGATCGCCTGCAGGCCGCCACGGACGTTCTCGGCGACGTAGGCGGCCGAAAAGAGCGTGATCCCGCCCATCGCCCGCGCCACGCGATCGATCCGCAGCTCTCCCGGCAGGAAAAGCGGCAGCATGATGTCCGCCATGAACAGGATCGTGACCAGTGGCACGCCCCGAATGAGCTCGATGTATGCCGTGCTCAGCCAGCGCACCGCCGGCAGAGCGCTGCGTCGGCCAAGTGCCAGCACCACCCCGAACGGGAATGAGAGCACGATGCCCACGGTCGCCAGCAGGAGGGTGAGCAGCAGACCGCTCCACAGGTTCGTGCTGACCGACGGTATCGCCGTGTCGCCGACCCCCGCGACGAGGATGAACGACGCCGGCAGCGACACCAGCCAGCCGATCGTGACCATCCGTTGCGGCACCAGCCGTCGCATGCCAGCCACCAGTCCAATCCAGACCAGCGCGGCGTTCGCCAGGTAGGCGACCGAGCCGAGCAGGCCGATCCCCGACACGGCGATCAGTCCCGCGAAGAGCAGCTGGGCCGCCGCTACGGAGGTGGCCAGGGTCCGCACCGCACCACCCGCTGATCCGCCGGAAAGGCCCGCCAGCCCGGAGATGACGGCCAGGTTGAGCCAGATGCGCCAGGCCTGATCGGCGGGGAACTGGCCGATCAGGAAAAGGCGCATGTTCCGGGTGATGACGTCCCATCGGGCGGCACCCAGCGCCCAGCCCGCGAACTGGAGGATCACCCACGCCAGCAGCGCGCCGATCAGCAGCGACAGGATGGCGTTGTACCAGGTAGAGAACAGGTTCACCCGCAGCCAGGCAATGGGACCGACCCGAACGTGAGGCGGTTGCAGAGTGGCGCTGGTCATCGTTGCACCCGCCTAGCTCTCCAGGACCTGTACGCGCCGGTTGTAGATGTTCATGAGCAGCGAGGTCGCCAGGCTGATGACGAGGTAGGTGCCCATCACCAGCAGGATCACCGGCACCGGCTGCCCCGTCTGGTTCGACATGGTGACCCCGATCTTGAACATGTCCGGGTAGCCGATGGCGATGGCCAGGCTCGAGTTCTTGGCAAGGTTCAGGTACTGGCTGGTGAGGGGCGGCACGATCACCCGCAGCGCCTGCGGGAAGACGATCAGCCGCAGGGCCTGGCGCTCGCTCAGCCCGAGCGCGCGGGCAGCCTCCCACTGGCCTCGCCGAACGGCCTGGATGCCCCCTCGCACAACCTCTCCGATGAACGCCGCGGTGTACAGCACAAGGCCGAACAGCAGGGCGGCAAACTCGGGAGACAGGCCCATGCCGCCGACAAAGTTGAAGCGCTGCCTCGCTGGCAGGTCGATCACGATGGGCGCCTGGAACGCCAGTAACCACCCACCCACAGCAATGGCCACGAAGGTCACCGGGCCGATCATTCCCAGCCGTCGGGTCGGTCGGCCGGCAGAGGCACGACGCGCGGCGACGATCCCAGCCGCCACGGCCACACCCAGCCCGACCGCCACGAATACCAGCCAGCGCCCGAACGATGGCGTCAGCTCGGGAGCGGGCAGGAAGAGGCCTCGCTGGCTGAGGAAGATCGCGCCCGGCAGCTCGACTGCGTCCGCCACCGGCGGCAGCTGGAGGAAGACGGCGAAGTAAAGGATGACGAGCTGCACGAGCAGCGGCGTATTCCGAATGATCTCCACGTAGACGGAGGCCACACGGTTGACGAGCCAGTTTGTCGATAAGCGTGCGACACCGACGAGCACGCCCAGGATGGTGGCGAGCACGATGCCGGCCGCGCTGACCGACAGCGTGTTCAGGAGACCGACGAGGAAGGCCTGTCCATAGGTGTCGGTGGACCGATACGGGATCGGCGACTCGGCGATGTCGAAGCCGGCTGTCAGGTCGAGGAAGCCGAAGCCAAGTGAGAGCCCGCGCCCTGCCATGGCCGTCGTGAGGTTCCGCACGAGGAATCCGACGAAGAGCGCCGCCGCCAGCAGGACGACAGCCTGTGCCGCGACGCGCAGCACGTGCTCATTGCGCCACGGCGGAACGCGCGCCTGTCGCGTGTTCGGCGCAGGCCCGTTCATGGATGCCCGGGGTGGGTCTGCATGAAATGAACCCGGGGCGGCGTCAACGCCGCCCCGGGTTCCTCATCGCTCGATCAGCGGTAGGGCGGTGCGTAGAGCAGGCCGCCGTCGGTCCACTGCTGGTTCGGCCCGCGATCCAGGTCGAACGGTGTCGTGGGGCCGAGGTTTCGCTCATAGATCTCGGCGTAGTTTCCGACGGCACCGATCATCGTGACGACCCAGTCGTTCGCCAGGCCGAGTGCGATGCCGAGCTCACCTTCCGCTCCCAGCAGGCGTGCCACGACCGGATCTGCGCTGCTGGTCAACCCCGCAACGTTGGAGGAGGTGATCCCGCGCTCCTCCGCCTCGAACGAGGCGAAGACGACCCACTTGACAACGTTGAACCAGGCGTCGTCGCCGAGCGGCACGACAGGGCCGAGCGGCTCCTTGGACATGACGACATCCAGCAGGATGTGGTCGCTCGGGTTGGCGAACGCCGTGCGTCGCGCCACGAGCTGCGAGCGATCACTGGTGACTGCGTCGCACCGGCCCTCCTCGTACGCCTGGTAGACCGGGTCGATATCCGCGAATACCTGCGGCGTGTAGGTGAGGCTGAGCGCCCGGAACTGGTCGGCAAGATTCTGCTCGGTGGTCGTCCCGGACTGGACGCAGATGGTCGCCGTGTCGAGATCCTCGAGCGAGGTGATCCCCGAGTCGTCCCGGACCATCATCCCCTGGCCGTCGTAGAAGATCGTCGGCGCAAAGAGGCCCCACGACGTGTCGCGGCTCACCGTCCAGGTCGTATTGCGGACCAGGAGGTCCACCTCACCGGTCTGGAGGGCAGGACCGCGCTGGTCCGCGTTCAGCGGGCGGAACTCCACGGCGTCGGCATCGCCGAGCACGGCGGCCGCAACAGCGCGGCAGAAGTCGGCGTCGAAGCCGCTCATCTCACCGGAGTCATCAAGGAAGCTGAAGCCCGGCAGGTTGCCGTTGACGCCGCAGATCAGCTGACCGCGATCCTGCACCAGCGCGAGCCGGCCGCCTGCCACCGGTGGCGCCTGGGTAGGTGCCGGGGTCTCCGCTCCGGGGCTGGCAGTCGCCTGGCTGCTGGGAGACGGATTCGGAGAGGCTTCGCACGCGGCCAGGATCAGTGCGAAGAGGACGAGGGGAAGTGCGATGCGCTTGATCAATTCGCCACCTCAGACGTGAACGCGACAGGCGCAGCCAACGTCGGCCGCGGCACCCGGGGTATCGGATCGAGGTCCTCTCTGGACCGAGGTCAGGACAGGTGCGGATCGCGGAACTTCGCCCATTCTACCGGGCGAGTGCAACCGAGCCCGCCAACGCGGCAGGAACTGGAACCGGGTGGCACCTGTTGATCAGCAAGCCGCGGCGCGCGTAGTCGGCGCCACATTCCCGCCAGACTCGCACCCGGGGACGCTTAGACGCCTGTTCGGCGGCCGCGCGGCCATGACGGGCGCTCAATTGGCCTGGCTCCGTGCTCAGCGGGCGGAATCCGCCGGCGACGGTCCGCGCCAATGTGCCCTCGGAGCCGCATAACGGTCCCCGGGCGCCCATCCGACACGATCTCGAGCCAGGACTCCGGTCCGGCGGTGGTCCCC
>JBDSIN010000060.1:0-16155 GCA_039917955.1 Candidatus Limnocylindria bacterium | reverse complement strand
TGGGCGGCGAGGTGGTGGGCTACGGCTGGGCCTTCTGGGTCGACACCACGGACGGACCGCGTGCGTACATCACGCGCGGACACGTACATCCGGCATGGAGTCGACGTGGCATCGGGACGGTGATCCTGGAGCGCAATGAGGCGCACCTGCGGGGCCTGGCGGCCGTCCATGACACCGATCGGGAACGGGAGCTGGGCACCTTTGCCGACGAACGACGCCCGGGCGCGGTGGCGCTGGTGCTGGCGAACGGCTACCAGCCGGTCCGCTACTTCTTCGACATGCTGCGGCCTGCCCTCGAAGCTATCGAGGTGCCGCCGCTCCCCGACGGTCTCGAGTTGCGGCCGGTATCGGACCGTGATGGGTACCGCCGAATCTTCGACGCGGACGCCGAGGCCTTCATGGACCACTGGGGCGGCTTTGACGCCTCGGACGCGAGCTTCGAAGAGTGGCTCGACCAGCCCGATTTCGATCCCTCACTTTTCCTCGTCGCCTTTGACGGAGACGAGATCGCGGGCGTCGTGATCAACGAGATCGATGCACACGAGAACGAGGCGTTGAACCGCAAGCGCGGGCTGCTGGCCAGCGTCTTCGTGCGCCGGGCGTGGCGTAGGCGTGGGCTCGCCGCAGCCCTCGTGGCGCGCAGCCTGCTCCTCCTCCGGGACCGCGGCATGACCAGCGCGTGGCTCGGCGTCGATGCCGATAACCCGACCGGGGCGCTGGGCGTCTACGAGCGAGCCGGCTTCGCGGTCCATTCGCGCGCCACCGCGTACCGCAAGCAGATGGGGCAAGACCGATGAATCCCACGCGCACCCCGGCCGATGAGATCCGTCCGACCATCGACGGACTGGTCCTGCGCCCCTACCGACGCGGGGACGGCCCGGCGATCGCCGCTCTTCTCAATGCCGACAACGACGCGGACGGGCTCCCGTGGCGCCTGACCACCGACGAGATCGAGAACTGGTTCGCCCACCCGACCGCGGGATTCAACGCCGAGCGGGATGTGCACGTGCTGGAGATCGACGGCCGCATGGTGGGGGAGTCCGAGCTGGAGTGGGTCGATACGACCGATGGATACCGGGAGTTCCGCATCAATGGCTCCCTCCATCCCGACGTCCGCCGGCGCGGCATCGGGCGGTGGCTGCTGCGCCTGGGCGAGGAGCTCGCTGCCGCCCGCCTGGCGGAGCAGCCGACCGATCGTCCATCGTTGCTGGGCACCTGGTGCCCTGACCGTCGCATCGGGAAGGTGGTACTCATCGGCCAGGAGGGATATCAGCCAGCTCGCTACTTCTTCGAGATGGAGCGCGCGAGCCTTGACGGGATCGTCCAGCCGCCGATGCCGGCAGGCATCGAGGTGCGTCCGGTGCGTGAAGACCGGCTCAGACAGCTGTGGGACGCGGACGTCGAGGCATTCGCCGACCATTGGGGCGGGTTCGATGGCTCCCAGGCGCGGTTCGACGCCTGGCGCAATGATCCGAAGTTCGATCTCGACCTGTTGGTCGTGGCCTGGGACGGCGATGACATTGCCGGCGGTGTGGTCAACTCGATCAACGAGGCGGAGAATGCCGCGCTCGGCCGGCAGCGCGGCTGGCTCGACAGCGTTTTCGTGCGCAGACAGTGGCGACGGCGGGGCCTTGCGCGTGCCCTGGTCATGCGCTCCCTGGCACTCCTGCGAGAGCGTGGGATGACCTGCGCCGGCCTCGGGGTCGATGCCGACAATGCCAACGAGGCGCTGCGCCTGTACACCGAGCGCGGCTTCGAGGTGGAGATGCGCTCGGCCGCCTATCGCAAGCCACTGGTGCTGGATCGATGACGGTCGACCTGCCCTACGCGCCGCTGATCCCGGGGCTGCGCTTCCGCCGCCTTCAGCGGCCGGCGGACGATGCCGCCTTGGCCGATCTGGACAATGCGGGCTTCCTGGCCGACGGCATCGAGTTCCGCCTCTCGGCGGCGCAGGTCGGCACCTGGCTCGATCATCCCTCCCGGATGGACCCGACCGAGGACCTGCTGCTGGCAGAAGTCGATGGCTCGCTCGTGGCGCATGTCGAGGCCGGCTGGGAGCTGGACAACGACGGCGGCCGCAACTACAACGTCTGGGGTCAGGTGCATCCGTCCTGGCGGCGGCGCGGCCTGGGGACGGCGCTCCTTCGCTGGAACGAGGAGCGCCAGCGCCAGGTCGGCGCAAGCCACCCCGCAGGCGGTGAGCGCCGGCTACAGAGCTGGGCCGACGAAGGGGAGGCGGGCCGGCTCGCTCTGCTGGAGGGCGGCGGGTATCGGGTCGCCCGCTACGCATTCGACATGACGCGAGCCACGCTGGATGAGGTTCCCGATTTCGCGCTGCCCGACGGGGTCGAGATCCGCCCGGCGAGCGAGGCCGACCTGCGCGCCATCTGGGAACTCGAGGTCGAGGCCTTCAGCGACCACTGGGGCGCCATCGACGGCACGGAGGAGGCATTCACACGCTTTGTTGCCGACCCGACCCACGACCGGTCGCTGTGGGTCGTCGCCTGGCACGGCGACGAGATCGTCGGCCAGGTGCTCAACCGCATCAACGCGCAGGCCAATGCGGAGCTCGGGATGCTGCGCGGACGGGTCAACTCGGTCGGCGTGCGGAAGGCGTGGCGGCGGCAGGGGATGGGGCAGGCGCTGGTGCTGGCCAGCCTCAACGTCCTGCACAAGGCCGGCATGACCAGCGCGTCGCTCGGCGTCGATGCCGAGAACCCACACGGCGCGCTGGGGATCTACGAGCGGGCCGGCTTCCGGGTCGCGCGCCGAGAACGGGTCTACCGCAAGCCGCTCGACGTGTCGGATCTGGGCTAGCGGGGCTCGACCAGGCCGGCCGCCAGGGCCCGCTCTCGCGACGTGAGATAGAACTCGACGATCTTCTCGGTCACCCGGTCCCACGAGTACTCCGGAGCCCTCTCCCGGCCGGCCTCGCCCATCCGATGGCGGAGATCCGCATCCGATGCAAGTCCGTAGAGCGCCGCCGCCAGGGCCCGGTGGTTGCGCGGCTCGACCAGCAGACCCTGCACGCCTCTCTGGACCACGTTCTTGTAGCCGTGGATGTCCGACGCCACGATCGGGACCCCCGCGGCCATCGCCTCCAGCAGGACGATGCCAAAGCTCTCCTGCCCGGTTGCCGGGGCGCAGAAGATGTCCGCGCTGGCGAAGTAGCGCGCCTTGGCGTCGTCGGAGACACGTCCCAGGAATTCCACGTCACGGATCTGGCGCAGCCCGACGTAGCGGTGGAACTCACGCTGCTTCGGGCCGCTGCCGATGATCAGCAGCCGCGCGTCGACGTGCCGCTTGCGGAGCCGGTGATAGGCCTTGAGCAGGTGGATGAGCCCCTTGCGCTCCTCGAAACGCCCGACGAAGAGGATGTTGACGGTGCCGTCGCGCAGCTCTTCGAACGGTTCGGCCCCGGCGAATCGGTCCAGGTCGACCCCGTTGGGGATGATCTGGTAGTCACCGGGGAAATAGCGGCTGGAGAAGTGCCGCGCCGCGCCGCTCACCGCGATGCGGCCGTGGAGCTTGGCGGCGAGGTGGCCGGCAAAGCGCTTCCCGACCCAGTACGACGGAGAGAAGCCGCCGAATGCGTGGAAGGTGGCGACGTTCACCGTGTTCGACTGATCGAGGACGGTCGGCGACAGGAACGGGACGAACGGCTCGTGGAAGTGGAGCACGTCGAAGCGATGCTCGGCGAGCAGATCGCGCGCCCGCTGCTTGAAGCGCCAGCTCAGCGTGACGCGCCCCATGCTGCCGTTGGCGGGGAAGGCGTAGCCGGTCCCGAGCCGAATGACATGGCCCTCGTCGGCCCGCTGCTTGCCGTATTTGCTGGTGATGATCCACACGTCGTGGCCCATTCGCAGCATGGCGTCGTGCGTGTGTCGAACGTGCTCGTTGACACCACCCGGATGCGGGTACCCGTAGGGACTGACGATCCCGATCTTCATCGGCGTCATCGCCATTCTCCGGACGGGCGCAGCGCGTGGCGCACGTGACGGGCCTTCGCGATCAGTTGCCGGCCGTAGACCGTCACGTTGTGCCAGTGTGACCAGTAGGCCCCGCCAGGCTCCGTCGTCTTGTCCGCGACGGCGGCCCGGTAGTCATCGGCGGTAACGCCGGGGAACCTGGTCCAGCCGCTGCCGATCCCCGCGAGAACGTGCGCGTCGGAGTTCCCGAGCGGCGCCAGCTCGAGAAGCTCCTCGTTGACCCGTCGCCGGCGACCGCGCCGAATGCGTCCTGCGGCACTCGGATTCATCAACTCGATGGCGTCGAGGTGGTGGTCCGGATCGGGGTCGTGATGCAGCCGAACCAGACTGCGGTGCCCGAGACTGGGGGTGAGGGGCGCCATCGGATGTGCGGCCACGGCGATCCCGCCCTGGGCGTGAATCCGCTCGATCGTTTCCTCGAGCGGACGGAGTGCCGGGATGCGTGTCGTCAGGTAGAGCCCCAGGAGATGCCCACGGCGCGTGGTGATCTCCTCCCCGATGACGACCTCGAAGTGGTAGTCACCGGCCTCGACGATCTCTCGCGCCCGCTGCGCCCCGTCGATGCGCTCGTGATCGGTGATCGCAACCAGGTCGAGGGTCGTGTTCCGCTCGACATGGTCCAGGAGGTCGCCGACGCCCATCGTGCCGTCAGAGTAGAGCGTGTGCAGATGCATGTCCGCGCGTCCGCGCGGCTCGCGTCCGCGCAGCTCGCCGCCGCGCGGCTCGCGCTGGGCTCCGGCGCTCATGGCGCGTCCCTGCTGGGAAGATCGGGCCAGAGCGGCTGGAAGATCGCCCACCACTGCTCGGGCATGGGCGCGATCGCCTCTTCGAAGCGTCGCGCCATGGCATCGGTGAGGGCGGCCACGTCCTGCTTTCGGTCGCCGGTGAGCGGAGCCTCCACTGGCCAGGCGCGCCCCCGGAATCGTTCCGGTCCGACGCGCCAGCAGGCGGCCGCCACGAGCGGCCGACCGGTCAGCAGCGCGAGTGCGGCGGGGCCGGATGGCAGCGTGGTCGGGTGGCCGAACAGGGTGGCCGGCAGCCCGTTCCCGACAAGATCGCGGTCGCCGGCGAGCGCCACCATGGTCCCGGCGCGGAGTGCCTCGATCATGGGCCGGCGGGACTTCTCGAGCGGGATCAGCGTAACCCCGCGTCCCGTTGCGCGCCGAGCGAGCATGAATTCGTGGATCTCGCGAGGCTTCAGGACCTCCATCGGCACGACCGCCTGGATCCCGTTGGCCGCCAGGAAGGTGCCGTACGGCTCGAAGTTGCCGAAGTGGATGGTCACCACCACGGCTCCGTCGCGCAGGATCGGTCCCCAGTGGTCCCAGTCATCGGCGGTGACCATGCGACCGATCCGATCGACGGAGTAGTGCGGGATGCGCAGCACCTCGAGGTAATAACGGGTGTGCGCCACGAAGGCGTCGCGCACCAGCCGTCGCAGGGCGGGCCCCTCGCTCGGCCGCCCGGTCGCCGCGGCGACGCGCGCCAGTTGGGCGGTAACCAGCGCCCTGCGATCATGGGCGACGCGATGCCAGGTTCGGCCCGCGAGGTCGGCCAGCGCGTAGGCAATCGGGCGGGGCAGCGAGATGGCGACGAGATCGGCGGCACGCAGGCTGAGCCGAAGCAGGGCCCCGCGCATCACGACGGCCGCTTCGTCCAGTCCTCGCCGCGACGCGCCATCTCGAGCGCGGCTCGAGCGGCGGCTCGGTCCGCGTCGGTGCGTGGCCAGATCGGTCGGAACATGTACCACTGCCCGGGATCTGCGGCGATGACCCCGCCCAGCGCATCTGCCAGGGCCTGGGTGGCGCGATAGATCTCGGCAGGCTCGTCGCTGGCCGCGCGGATCAGCGGCAGGCCGCGCGTGCGGAACGACTCGTCGGCCTGTCGGCTGCAGGCGACCGGAAGCATCGGTGCTCCGGAGCGTGCCGAGAGCGCGGCCGGCCCGGAGGGGAAGGTGGTCGCCTCGCCGAGGAACTCGACCGGGACATCGCCGGCCCGGTACCCGCCGTCACAGAAGAGCACCAGGTTCTCGCCGTTCCGCAGTGCACGGATCAGGCCGCGCAGCTTGCGCCAGCCGATCAGCGTCAGGCCGTGCCGTGCCCGGATCCTGACCAGGTGGTCGTAGAGGCGGCCGTAGGTCGTGTCATCGGCGACAACGTGGAGCCCGAAGCCGTGCCGGTGAAGCGCCGGGGCGATGAGGTCCATGCCGCCCACGTGCACCGTGCACAGGAGGACGCCGCGATCATCGGCGCGGGCCTCGCGCAGCAGCTCTAGGTTATCGATCTGGACGAGCTGTTCGACATCCTCCTCCCGCAGATCGGCGAGGCGCATCATGTCCACCAGGTACTTGGCGTAGTTGCGGAACGCTCGCCTGGCGGCTCGGCGAACGTGGCGATGATCGGGCGGCAGTCCGGCGGCGTGGGCCAGGTTCTCTCCAACCACGGCGCGCTTGCCCGCGGACATGTCGTATGCGGCATTTCCCGCGGCCGCCGCAATGCGCAACACGACCGACCGCGGCAGCAGGTTGATGATCCGCTCGGCGACCCGGTAGGCCGCGTAGGTCAACAACTCCCGCCGTCGCTCCGACGTGGAGGCAGACGATCCGCGGGAAGCGGTCTGCGGTGAAGAGCCTGCCGGCTGGTCGACCGCGGAGGACGAGGCTGTCACCGTCTCGGTGGGAACCGGGTTCAACCGGCGCCGGCCGCGGCCTTCGACCTGCTCGCCGGCGCCTTGCGCAGGGTGGCCTTCGGCGCCGTCTCGGTCCCGACCAGCGTCTCGTTGTCCTCGCCGCGGATGAAGGCCTCCACCCGCTCGCGAGCGACATCGTCATGGATCTGCCGCGGCGGGCTCTTCATGAAGTAGGAGGATGGCGCGACCAGCGTGCCCGCCAGCCCGCGATCGAGGCCGAGCCGGACGCAGCGAATCGCATCAGTGATCACGCCCGCGCTGTTCGGTGAGTCCCAGACCTCGAGCTTGAGCTCCAGGTTGAGCGGAACATCGCCGTACGTGGTCCCCTCCATGCGGATATGGCACCACTTGCGGTCCTGGAGCCACGGCACATAGTCCGACGGGCCGACGTGCACGTTGTCCTCGCCGATGTCGTAGTCGAGCATCGAGGTGACTGCGTTGGTCTTGCTGATCTTCTTGGACTCGAGCCGCTCGCGCTCGAGCATGTTGAGGAAGTCGGTATTGCCCCCGAAGTTCAACTGGTAGGTGCGATCGATGCGGACGCCACGGTCCATGAAGAGGCGGGTCAGGACACGGTGGGTGATGGTGGCGCCGACCTGGCTCTTGATGTCGTCGCCGATGACCGGCAGGCCGCGCTCGGCGAAGCGCCGCTGCCAGTACGGCTCGCGACCGATGAAGACCGGGATCGCGTTGATGAAGCCGACACCGGCCTGGAGCGCCTGCTCCACGTACCACTTGGTCGCCTCCTCGCTGCCGACCGGCAGGTAGGAGACCATCACGTCGACCTTGCGCTCCTTCAGGATGCCGACCACGTCGGCCGTCGGGCCGGGCGCCTTCTCGATCACCTGCGACAGGTACTTGCCGAGTCCGTCATGGGTCATGCCGCGATCGACGGTCACGCCGGTGTGCGGCACGTCGGAGAACTTGAAGGTGTTGTTCTGCCCGGCGAAGATCGCCTCGGACAGGTCCTTGCCGACCTTGGTCTTGTCCACGTCGAAGGCGGCCACGAACTCGATATCGCGGACGTGATAGCCGCCCAGATCCACGTGCATCAGCCCCGGGATCAGGTCGCCCGGCTTGGCATTCTGGTAGTAGTGCCGCCCCTGGACGATGGACGAGGCGCAATTCCCGACGCCTACGATGGCGACGCGGATCTTGCCATCAGTGGGTCGGTGTCCGTTGGTCGATCCCTTGCCGTTGGTAGCCACGCTGTCTAGTTCTCCCTTGTCGTGTCGCCGCCACCAGCCGCGAGCGTCTGCTCGTCGAACTGGCGCCAAACATGCCAGATGCGTTGAACCGTGGTCGCCGCCGAAAGGACGGCGATGATACCGATCGCCACGATGAGGCCGATGCCCAGGCCGAGGCCTGCGAGGGCAATCCCCGCCACGATCAGGACCAGCCGCTCGGTTCGTGGGGCGAGTCCCACCGATGCGGTCAGCCCGATCCCCTCAGCCTTGGCCCGTGTGTAGCTGACCATGAAGGATCCCGCGAGCGCGGCCAGCGCCAACAGGACGGGGCCGACCGGGTGGGCCGTGGCGCCCAGGTAGTATGCGACGATCCCGCCGTAGAGGGTCGCCTCGGCGGCCCGATCGAGCGTCGAGTCGAGGAAGCTGCCGAAGGCGTTCGCACCCCCGGTCGCACGGGCCAGCGCCCCGTCGACCGCGTCGAGCAGCGAGCCGACCACCAGGATCACGGCTCCTGCGAGCAGATATCCGGCCGCGACCAGCCCCGCGGCCACGACGACCAGGATGAACCCGGTCACGGTCACCCTGTTCGGCGTGATTCCCAGGCGGATGGCCAGCCGAACGACGGGAGCCAGCACCGCCCGCCCGACCTCCTTGACGCGGTTGGAGAGCAGAGAGTCGCCGCGGCGGATGTCCCGGGTCTGGGGATGGCTAGCCGACATCGCGCACCTCGGCTGTCGTCGAGCTGCGTGCCACGCCGATCCCGGAGGTGCCGCCCACCAGGCGCGCTTCGATCTCGTGCAGCTCCTCGAACGCCGCGGCCTGCAGTCGGCAGATCCTCTCGCGGCCCTGGCGTCGCGTCTCGACCAGACCGGCCAGGCGCAGGATGCGCAGGTGCCAGCTGATGAGCGGCTGCGACAGGACGACGCGCGCCGACAGCTCATTGACCGGCATCGGTCCGAACTCCGCGAGCAGACTGATCACGCGGAGCCGCGTCTCGTCGCCCAGGGCGCGGTACAGCGTGCGCAGGCGGCGCAGGTCGCGCTCGGCATTGGTCTCGGGGGAGAGCGTCATCTCGTAGTGCTTCTTTATCAAATGCAGATTGATATAAGCGGACGCTTATGATAGGAACAAGACCCCGGAGCCGTCAAGGGGGGTGATAGACTGGCCGCCCAGTCGGCCCTGCCGCGACCCAGGAGGTGCCACCTGACGAGCTCCACGCCCGACGCGCTGTGGGCCTCGCGGTCGGTCCGGGTACTCCGCCCAGCGGCGGTCCTGGCCTCAGGGATCACCCGCTCCGTGCACGGCGTCCGCCTGCTCGACGATCTCGAGCTGTCGGTCGGGGTCGGGGGACGGCTGCTCCTCGTCTCTCGGCCCGAGGGATCCGCCTCGCTTCTGCTGCGGATCCTGGCCGGTCTGGCCCACGCAGACCACGGCAGTGTTCGGCTGGCCGGCGTGTCACGAGCTGATGATTCGGCAGCCGGCTGGGCGCGGCGCATCGGGTACGTGGGCGCCTCTGCCGGTATCTACGGATGGATGACTCCCGCCGAGGTGCTCGAGCTCGCAGGTCGGCTGGCCGGCTACGACCGGGCCGACCGGCAGCGGAGATCGGATGCAGCATTGGAGCGATACCGCCTCGGTGCGAGCAGACACGCCCCGATCCGCCGTGGAGGCGCCGCCCTGGCGCAGCGGACCGCCCTGGCGGCGGCCATGCTGACCGATCCGGAGGTGCTCCTGCTCGACGATCCACTGCGCTCGGTGGAGGCCGAAGAGCGGAGCCGGCTGCTGGCCATCCCCGGCAAGCGACGCACCGTCGTGCTGGCGAGCGGATTCCCCGCGACCGAGGTCGGCCTGGTGAACCAGGTCGCTCTGTTACGGGATGGGAAGGTGGCGCTGCACGTCCCCGTGCGCGAGCTCGATGCGCGGGGCCTGACGCTCTCCCTGCGAGGGATCGAAGCGCTGGCGGGCATTGGCGAAGGAGCCGGCCCGGCGGCGGGGGTGGCAGCTCGGTGAGTCGCCTGCTCGCGTTGGTTGGCCTTGCCGCGCACGAGCTGTGGATCAGCTACCGGCTGCTCCTGCTGCTCACCCTGCCCCTTCTGGGTGGCCTGGCAGTGGGTGCCATTCCGCCAGACCTGGCCGGGCTCCGCGCCGTCGATGGGGCGGCGCGGTGGTACGCCGTCTCCCTCTGCGCGTCGGTTGGCATCGGGGCGGCCGTCGTGTCCGGAACGTTGGCGGCCGAGCGACGCCGCGGGACGATCGCCTGGATGGTGGTGCGCGCCGTGCCGCGGTCGACCGTCCAGCTCGCCTGGTTCGTCGTGGTGGGAGGTGTGATGGTGGTCGGCATCGCGCTCGGTGCCACGGCAGCCTGGCTGACGGCCATCGAACAGCTGGCGGAGATCCCCGACGCTGCACCCCTGGTGGCGGCCACCATCGCCGCGGCTGCGTCCGCGCTGGTGGCGCTGGCCGCCGCGATGGTCGTCGGCGCGCTGCCGCTCACCCCGGGGCCAGCGACGCTGCTGTCGCTGCTTCTGAGCGTGGGCATGCTGGCCAGTTCCGTCATGGTGCCGCTGACCGCCCCGCTGCCAACCGGGGGACTGGGTCTGCTGGCCGACCTGTCTCGATCGACTCGCCCGATCGCCGACGCGTTCCAATCGACGGGGACGGCGCTGGTCGCCATCGCCATCCTCCTGGTGCTGGCCGTCGTCACGCTCGACCGCGCCGACCTCTGAGCGTGACGGTGGGCGCGCCGACGGCTCCCATGCTGCGGCCGATGGCTGCCTGGGCGGTCCTCGTGATCGCCTCGCTGGGCGTCTTCCTGGGCGGTGCGGAGCTGATGGTGGTGGCGATCGCGCTGCCCTCCATCGTGGCCGACTTCGGCGGCTGGGCGGATCTGGCGCGGGCCAGCTGGATCGTCAATGGGTACCTGGTCGCCTACGTGATCGCGATGCCGCTCGCCGGCCGCGCCGCCGACCTGTGGGGTGCACGACGGCTCTACCTTGTCGCGCTCCTCCTTTTCTGCGCCGGCAGCCTTGGCGCCGGCCTGTCGCGCTTCGCCGGCCCCGAGGCGGGGATCGGCTGGCTGATCGGTGCGCGCGCGGTGCAGGGGCTCGGCGGCGGGGCGCTCGTGCCACTCTCGATGACCCTGGCCAGCCACCTCTTCGCCGGACGTGCCCGCGCCACCGCCCTCGGGATCGAAGGCGCCGCCGCCTTCGTCGGCATGGCGGTCGGCCCCGCCTACGGCGCCTGGGTGCTGCTGAACGTCTCGCTGCCGGTTCCAGGGCTCGACCTGGCCGGCTGGCAGTGGATCTTCTTCCTGAACGTGCCGGCCGGCCTGGTCACCCTCGTCCTGCTCTACGTGGTGGCGGGCGGGGTCGAGACTCCGAGGGCTCCTGGGCGCCTGGACCTTGTCGGCGGGCTGCTCGTCTCATTGACCCTGCTGTTCGGCGTCGGCGCACTGTCGCTAGCCGGACAGCGGGGCTGGGGTGATCCGCTGATCGCGAGCGGGCTGGCGGCGTCCGCCGTCACCCTGGTCGCCTTCGTGGCCTTGGAACTGCGCCGCCGCTGGCCGCTGGTTGACCCACGGCTCTTCCGTTCCCGCCCGTTCTCCGCGGCCAACGCGGTCAGCCTGCTCACCGGCTACACCCTGGCGACCATGATCATCGGCGGCCCGGTCTTCGTGAACCGCGTGCTGAACGCCGGCCCCGACCAGGCTGCAGCGGCCCTCACCGCGCTCACCCTCGCGATCGCGGGCGGCGCGCTGGTCGGCGGCGTCGTCTCGGGCCGGCTGGGGGAGCGGCTGCCCACGGTCGCCGGCGTTGTCCTCGGCGCTGCCGGCCTGTGGCTCGCGCTCGGCTGGGAGGTGGGGACCGAGCTGTCTCGCCTCCAACGCGACCTGGCGCTGTTCGGCGCTGGCTTCGGGTTGACCGTCTCGCCGCGCGCCACCGCGGCGGTTGAGGCCGCCGGCGCATCGGCCTACGGGGTCGCCAGCGCCATGCTGCAGATCACCCGCACCATCGGGATGAGCATCGGGCTGGCGCTGCTGACCAGCATCGGTCAGAACCGGATCGATGAGCTGAACGCGCTCATCAACGATCCGGCGCGACGCGACGCCCTGGTCGTCACGTTGGGACACCCGGAGTTCGTGGGCATCGACCCCCGGTCCAGCCTGGCGCTGATCGACCTGCTCGAGGCCTGGTCGCGCGGCGAGGCGGCCGACGTGCTGCGCCTGGTCTTCAGCATCGCGCTCGGGGTGGCGGCGGCCACGCTGCCGGTCGCCTTCGGTGTCGCGGCCCGGGGACGGTCGCGCCGGGGGGCGAGGGAGGCGGACGGCTAGGAGATCGGCTCGGCCACCACGACCAGCTCGCCCCAGTTGCGGTTGTAGCCCTGGCTGGTCTGCAGGGTGAGCCGCTCGTGGTCGACCGGCTTGGTCCACCACACGCCGGCACAGCCGGGAGGGGCGTACAGCAAGGCGGCTGGCAACCTCCACGCCGCCTCGGCGCGGTCATCGGGGCAGCTCACGTTGGGATGGATCTCGGTGACGCGGTAACGCAGCACCTGGTCGTCGGACATGAGGATCTTCACTTCGGCACCCAGGACGACATTCCAGAGGGGCTTGAAGAGGCTCAGCTCCGCGTGCGCGAAGAGGTAGCTGTTCGTTCCTCGGCCCGGCTGCGAGCTCTCACGCAGGATGTAGGCCCCGTCGCGCGGAGGGAAGTCATCCTCGCCCGGCAGCGTCGCCTGCCGAACCGGGATGTTGATGCCGACCGACTCGACCTGGATCTGGCGCGCCACCCAGTCGGCAGGGATCGATGTCGGTGACGGCGTCGGGGCGATGGAAGGTACGGAACCGCTCGGACTCGCCGTCGGACTCACCACGGCAACCGGGCTGCTCGGGTCGGGGATGTCGGGCAGGCTGGGGCTCGGGCGCGCGTCGAGATCCAGCTGGCCGACCAGGATCAGCCCCACGCCTGCGACGGCGAGCAGCAACGGCAGCACTATGCCCGGAGCGGAGAGGCGCCTCATGCGCCGGAGTCTAGCAAGCGAGCTAGAAGAGGCTCGAGACCGACGCCTGGAGGAAGGCGAGCACCGGCTCCGGGAAGAGCCCCAGCACGAGGACGCCGACCACGGAGATCGCCAGCGCGACGGTGCCGGGCGGCGAACGATCGATCGGTGCCGGCTCGGCCTCGGGATCGCGCATGTACATATAGACGATCACGCGGAGGTAGTAGAACGCGGCGAGCGCGGCGTTGAGTGCAATGGCCACGGCGAGCCATGCGACGCCGGCATCGACGGTCGCGATCAGGACGTACAGCTTGGCGAAGAAGCCGACGGTCGGCGGGATGCCGGTCAGCGACAGGAGCAGGATCGCCATCCCGGCGGCCAGCCACGGCGCTCGCCCGGCCAGGCCCGCGAAGCCACCCAGCCCCCCGAAGCGGCGCGGGTCGCGCTGGAGCATGCCGACGACCGCGAAGGCGGCCATGTTCATGACGCCGTAGCCGAGCACGTAGAAGAGGATCGACTCGATCCCCTGGGCACGGATATCGGGGTCGACCGCGTGGGCGAAGGCGGCCAGGCCGGCCAGGATGTAGCCGGTGTGGGCGATGCTCGAGTAGGCCAGCATGCGCTTCACGTTGGTCTGGGTCAGCGCCACGATGTTGCCGCCGGTCATGGTCACCACCGCCAGGATGGCCATCACCGCGAACCAGTCGGCGCTCATGCCTCCCAGCCCCTCGGCGAAGAGGCGCACCAGCAGGGCGAAGGCACCGAGCTTGGGCCCGACCGACAGGAAGCCGGTGATCGGCGTGGGAGCGCCCTGGTAGGCGTCCGGGGTCCAGAAGTGGAACGGCACGGCGGCAGCCTTGAAGGTGGCGCCCACGGTCAGGAGTCCAATCGCCACGATCCCGGCCGGGCCGGCCGCATGCGCCAGGGCGCTCATCCCCTCGATCCGGGTCGAGCCGGTCAGCCCGTAGGTCCAGCTGATCCCGAACAGCAGGATGGCGCTGGCGAACGAACCGAGCAGGAAGTACTTCAGGCCGCCCTCGTTGCTGTACCGATCGGTCTTGTGGAAGGCGGTCAACAGGTAGGCCGGCATGACCATCAACTCGAGGCCGATGAACAGGGTGATCAGGTCGGCGCTCGAGGCCAGCACGAACATGCCGATCAGGCCGAAGACCAGGATCGCGTTGAACTCGCCGAGTGGCAACCGACGCTGCGCCAGGTAGGAGGGAGCGAAGAGCGCCGTCAGGACGCCGATGACCACGGTCGCGGCCTTGAAGAAGACCGACAGGTCATCGACCACGTAGAAGCCAGCGAAGATGCGCTCGTTCACACCCCACACCGGGACGAAGGCGGCGCCGACCAGGACCAGGCCCGCCACGGTGAAGGGCGTCAGGATCCACTTGGCGGTGCGTGGCAGGAACAGGTCCACGGTGATGATCGCCAGCACCAGGAGGACCAGGATCAGCTCGGGCAGGAGCGGGGCGAGGTCGATCAGCTCCATCGGTCCATCCTCACCACGGCAGCCTGAACGAGGTCAACCCAGCCGAGGCTTCGATCGCCTCGATGATCCGATCGACCGGCCCGCTGATCGCATCGAGCACCGGTCCGGGGAAGACGCCCAGCGCGACGACCAGCACGATCAGCGGCGCCAGGGCCAGCCACTCGTTGCGGTTCATGTCCCTCAGCGACGGCCACCAGCGGCGCATCCAGTCCGACGGGACCGCGAAGAAGACGCGCTGGAACATCCAGAGCATGTAGACCGCGCTCATGATCACGACGAGCATGGTGGCGGCGGCCACCCAGCCGGAGTACTGGAACGCGCCGAGCAGGACCAGGAACTCGCCGATGAAGCCCGACAGGCCGGGCAGGCCGATGCTGGCAAAGGTGAAGAGGCCGAAGATCGCGGCGTACTGCGGCATTCGGGCGTTGAGGCCGCCCATGTGTGCGATCGTCCGGTCGTGGGTGCGCTCGTAGATCACCCCCACCAGCAGGAAGAGGGCGCCGGTGGTGATGCCGTGGCTGATCATCTGGAAGATGGCGCCCTGCAGACCCTGGACGTTGAAGACGAAGGCGCCGAGCATGACGAAGCCCATGTGACTGACCGATGAGAACGCGATCAGTTTCTTCAGATCGGGCTGCACCATGCTCACCATGGCGCCGTACAGGACTGCGATCACGGCCAGGGCGATCACGATCGGCGCGAAGCTGACCGCCGCGTCGGGCAGCAGCGGCAGCGAGTAGCGCAGGAACCCGTAGCCGCCCAGCTTCAGCAGGACGCCGGCCAGGATGATGCTGCCGGCGGTGGGCGCCTCGACGTGGGCGTCGGGCAGCCAGGTATGGAACGGCCACATCGGGACCTTGATGGCGAAGGCCAGGAAGAAGGCGACGAAGGCGAGCGCCTGCAGCCCGTCGGCGTAGCCGAAGCCGCGCAGCGTCTCGTAGCTGAAGGTGAACGGGTGGCCGGCCGAGGCGTGCGCGATCGCCACCGCCAGGATGGCGACCAGCATCAGCAGCGAGCCGACCAGGGTGTAGATGACGAATTTGACCGTGGCGTAGATCCGCCGCGGGCCGCCCCAGATGCCGATGATCAGGTACATCGGGATCAGGCTGATCTCCCAGAAGACGTAGAACAGGAACAGATCGAGCGACACGAAGACGCCGAGCATGCCGACCATCAGCAGCAGCATCGCGGCGTAGTACTCCTTGACCCGCACCCGGATCGGATCCCAGGAGTAGAAGATGCTGACCACCGACAGGACCGTGGTCAGCAGCACCAGGACCACCGACAGGCCGTCCACGCCGAGCGTGTAGCGCATCCCGAAGGCGGGGATCCAGGAGAGATCCTCGCGGTACTGGAACTCCGCTCCACCGGTGTTGTAGCCGAGCAGCGCCAGGCTGAACCCGAAGCTGGCCAGCGATGCCAGCAGCGCAATCCAGCGCACAGCGCGGTGGTTGTCGCCGGGAATCAGGACGAGCGCCAGCACGCCGATCAACGGCGAGAAGACGACGAGGGACAGGACCGGCAACCCGCTCATGGCCGCATCACCAGGTAGGCGATCAGCACCAGCGCCAGGCCGGCGGCCATCCCCAGCCCGTAGTTCTCGACGCGGCCGGTCTGTGCCCGGCGCAGCAGCCCGCCGAAGCGTTGGGCGACCCACCCGGCGCCATTGACCGCCCCGTCGATCACCTTGGCGTCGAACCACCACAGGGCGTTGCCGACCAGCACCCCGCCGCGGGCCCAGACGAGGCCGTACAGGTCATCCACGTAGTACTTGTTCAGGCTGGCGGCGTACATC
>JBDSIN010000059.1:0-2849 GCA_039917955.1 Candidatus Limnocylindria bacterium | reverse complement strand
CGGAGGCGGATCTGGCGGATCTGCTCCTGGCGGCCTCGTGCGTGGGTGCGCAGGGGATCGGCCTCGATCCGAACTCCGTCGATCTCGACGCTGCCAACGGTCGGCTCCTCGAGGAAGTTGAGGCAGCGCAGCAGGGTGGTCTTGCCCGACCCCGAACGGCCAATGAGCATCACCGCCTGACGGCGTCGCACCTTGAGGTCGATCCCGCGCAGGACGTGATGTGCGCCGAAGTACTTCTCGATACCGCGGGCGTCGACGATCACCTCGCCGAGGTGCGGGGCCAGCGTCGGCTCCGTGATCATCGGTCGCCCTGTGCCATGCGCCGTTCCAGCCGCTCCTGGAAATAGGAGAAGACGATGGTCAGCAGCCAGTAGACGACCGCCGCGATGAGAAGCGTCTCAAGCGTCCGGAAGTGGCGGGTGCCGATCTTGGATGCGCGCCACAGCAGTTCCTGGACCGCGATGGTCGAGACGAGGGCGGAGTCCTTGATCATCGCCACGAAGTCGTTGCCGATGGCCGGGATGACGATCCGGAAGGCCTGTGGCAGCACAATCCGCCACATCACCAGTCGCTCAGGCATACCCAGCGACTCCGCCGCTTCGCGCTGGCCGCGCGGGACGGCCTGGATACCGGCTCGGAAGATCTCGGTCATGTAGGCGCCGTAGTTGAACGACAGGGCGATGATCCCTGCCGGGATGCTGGGAAGCGCCACGCCGAACTGGGGGAGGGCGTAGTAGACGAAGAAGATCTGCACCAGCAGCGGCGTGCCGCGGACGAGCGAGACGTACAGCGACGCCGCGCCGTTGATGAACGCGTTCTCGGACAGACGGCCGATGGCACCCAGGATTGCCAGGCCCGTTGCGAAGATGATTGAGGTAACCGACAGGAGGACGGTGATCCAGGCGCCTTCGACGATGAACGGGCCCCAGGTGCCGATGAAGTCGGCATTGATGTTGCCGGTCGCCCACAGGGCGATGCCGAGACCACCGATAAGCACTACCCATACCGAGGCCGATTGCGCTCTGAATCGCCGCCGAGCGCGGCGCTGGTGTGCCTCGATCTCGGCGAGGATTGGTGTGGTGGGTGCGAGGCTGGTCATGAGCTGGTCCCGAAAAGCAGGACGGGGGCGCAGCGCGCCCCCGTCCTGTCAGCGGGTTTCGAGCAGGGTGTCTCTACGAGCTCGGATCAGTGGTCAGATCCGCGCCGTCGAACCATTCCTCGCTCAGGGCCTTGAGAGTCCCATCGGTGTGCATCTCGCCGATGATCTTGTCGATCTCGAAGAGAAGCGCCGCGTGTGGCGGGCCGCTCTTGTCGATCGCCACAGCCAGGTTCTCCTGGAAGATCGGCTCGCCGATCTTGACCATCGGGGATCCGGCGGCGATGGCCCCGTCGATCGTCGTCCCCGACGAGATCCACAGGTCGAATTCGGTGCGGCCCGACTCGATCGCCTCGGCACAGTTGGCATCGGTCGTCAGTGTTGTGGCCTCCGCCCCTGTTGGCAGCTCGAACGCCAGGTCGGAGGCCTTGGTGACGCCCGACCGCGTGCTCGCCGCCAGGTAGGCGGGGGTGAAGTAGTACGGCCGGGTGAAGGAGAGGATCTCCTTGCGAGGCGTGGTGATGGTCATCGAGCCGACGCTGATATCCCAGCGCTCGCTCCAACTGCCCGCCGTGATGGCATCCCAGTCCGGCGTCTCGAACGTGATCCCGACGCCGAGGCGATCCGCGATCTCGGTGGCCACGTCGATGTCGAAGCCGACGAAGTCGCCATCGGGCTCGAGGAAGGACTGGGGCGCGTAGTTCGGGTCAGTCGAGACGATGAGCTCGCCACGGTCGCGGACGATCTCGAGCAGGTCACCGGTGGTGTCCGACGGCTCGGTGATGTCGGCCGGTGAATCCGGCTCGAAGTCCCCGTTGAGCCAGTCGAGGTAGGTGGTCGCTTCGCCAACGCACACCACCGCCGGCACGTTGGCCGTGCTGGTGCAGGAGGCGAGGACCAGGGCGCCGGCTGCCAGCAGCAACGGCGCTCTGCGTCGAAGATTGAGCATGAACTCCTCCAAGCATGGTGGCGTCCGCCGGGCGGCGCCTATGTTCCGCCTGTTGTAGCACTTCACACCGCGCGGTGTCACCATTCCGGCCGGTACACTCGACGCATGACGACCACCAGTCGACCGCCCAAGGCACCGATTCCGCTCGCTCGTGCGGCGACCCTCGCCTCGCGCTATTACCTCGACCCTGGCTACCTGGAGCGCGAGAAGGAGCTCGTCTTCGGCCGCACCTGGCAGTTGGTGGCACGCACCGATGAGCTGCAGCGGGTCGGTGACTTCGTTCCGGTCACCGTCCTCGACGAGCCGGTCGTGATCACTCACGGCGTCGATGGGCAGCTGCGCGCCTTCTACAACGTCTGTCGTCATCGGGCCGGACAGGTGGCCCTCACACGCGGGAACCGCAAGAGCCTGCAGTGCCGCTATCACGGCTGGACCTACGGACTCGACGGTGCGCTGCGGGCGTGCCCCGAGATGGAGGAGACCGAGGAGTTCCGCAAGGAAGACTTCGGCCTCATTCCGATACGGGTTGACCGATGGGGCCCGTTCGTTTTCGTCTGCCTCTCCGAAGACGCGCCGCCCCTCGCCGAGGTGATGGGCGCCATACCCGGCGAGGTGGCCGCGGCCGGCTACGACGTCGATCGAATGCGACTCGTCGAGCGGCGCGAGTACCTGATCGAGTGCAACTGGTAGGTGTACGTCGACAACTACCTGGAGGGGTATCACCTGCCGATCGCCCATCCGCAGCTCTTCCGCGAGCTCGACTATGACAGCTACCGGGTGGAGGAGTTCCGCTACTACTCCAAG
>JBDSIN010000058.1:0-4969 GCA_039917955.1 Candidatus Limnocylindria bacterium | reverse complement strand
TCCCCTCCTGGATCAGGTCCAGGAAGCTCATGCCGCGCCCGATGTACTTCTTGGCGATGCTCACCACCAGGCGCAGGTTCGCCTCGGTGAGCCGCTTGCGCGCATCGACGCTCTGCTCCACCAGGCGCCCGGAGCGCTTCTCGAGCGGCACCTCCGGCGGGATCTCCGGGTCGTAGCCGAGCTCATGGAGATAGGCGGCATCGTTTCCGTCGGCCACGTAGTCGCGCACGATCGCCTGAGCCGTCTCGCGCGCCCAGCGCTCGAGCTCGATCAGCTCCGCCGCCCCGGCATGGTCGAGCGCCTTGGACCGATAGGTGTGTCCGAACAGGATCGCCTGCTTCAGCGCCTCGGCCGGGGTCTCCACGAAGAGCTTGAGGATCGATTCGGCATGCATGATCCGTTCGCGGGCCTCATCGTCAAGGTCGGTCGCCTTGCGCGCCTTGGCAAGCTTGACCGCTGGCGAGTCGATCACTTCGCCGCGCGACATCCACCAGTCGATGGCGTCCCGCGTCACCCGCGCGGAGTCCCGTGGCAGGTCGAACGCGCGCATCGCCGCCATGGCGCGCGCCTTGGGCTCGGAGCTGCTGCTGACCCAGGTGTACAGGTTGACGAGGGCGCGCGCCGGGTCCTCAACGGCCAGCTCGCCGAGCTCGATCGCCTTGGCCAGCACGACCTCCTCCTCGGCGGTCAGCAGGGCGACCTTGCCGATCTCCTTGAGGTACATGCGCACCGGGTCGTCGATGCCGATCAGGTCCGCGGCGAGCGCTTCGAGGTCCTCTTCCGTCCCGGGTCGCCTGGCCGGCGCGGCGTCACGTGCATCGGCCTCCGGCTCCGCGATCAGCGTCGGGTTGTTGTCGGAGTCCATAACCTCGACGCCGCTCTCCTGGGCCGCCGCGTAGAAGTCCTCCACCTCGCCGAGATGCGCCTCAGGCTGCGGCACCGCCTCCAGGATCTGGTCGTGGGTGATGAACCCGTCCTCGCGACCCTGGATGAGCAGGGCGTCGAGCGGAGCCTTGCTGGCAGCCTCCGGCTTCGTCGCCGCGCCGGCCTTCTTGGTCGGCCGCGCCCGCGACGGTGCCTTCACCGGCGCCCCCGGCACCTTCGCCGCCGCGGCCTTCCCCGCCGCGTTCGCCTTCGCCTTCGTCGCCGACTTCGGCGCCGCCGCTTCGGGCTCGATCTTCTTGATGGTCGTTGCCACTAGCTCCTCCTCGCCCCGACCACCTGGGCCGGGTCTCTCATCGCTCTGGTTGCCTCGGCCTTCTCTCGGCCGAGTCGGGTGATCTGCTGTTCGAGCGCCTCAAGGCGCGCGTGATCCGATTCTCGTTGTGCCTCTTCCATGAGGAGCCGGCCGTCACGGAGCGCCTCGTCGATGCGGCCGACCCGCAGGCGGAGGAAGCAGATGCGCAGCGCCTCGCGGGCCACGTCCGGCTCGAGCGGATCGGCCTCGCCTCCAGCGGCCAGGCGACCGAGCAGGTCGCGCGCCAGGGCAGCGGTGGCAGGGTCGAGCCCGCCCACGAATGCCTCGAGGTCGACAGTTCCCGCGCTCGCCGTTACATGTTCCCGCCAGGCGGCGACGAGCGCGACTACAGCCGCGTCACGGAAGGGCAGCCGTTCACCGGGTGAGAGCTCGGTTACCAGGGCCGGGAAGCGCAGCAGCAGCCCGAGTGCCTCACCCTCCACCGGGTCGAGCGGAATCGACATTCCGACCAGGGGCGCGTCGGTGCGGGACGGCGTCGGCCGTGCACTGCGACGCACCGGCTCGCGGGCCAGTGCCTCCAAGAGGACACGCTCTTCGATATTCACGAGGCGGGCCAGGCGCTGCAGGTAGAGGGTCCTCTCCACCGGGTCCCCCACCCGCTTGAGGAGAGCCAGCACGCGTCCGGTCAGATCGCGCTTGCCGGCCACCGTCTCGAGGTCAACTTCGGCCGCGGTCCGATCGATGAAGTACTCGATCACCGGCTTTGCCTCGGCGACGGCGCGTCGCCAGGCATCGGGGTCGGTGCGGATCAACTCGTCGGGATCCTTGCCCGCGGGGATGCGCACGACGCGCACCTTGCTCACCGACTGGTCGGGACCGAGCTCCTCGAGCAGGCCGCGCTGGGTTGCCGCCTCACCGGCGAGATCCACGTCATACGCGAGTGCCACCGCATCGGCGTACCGCGTGGCGAGCTCGATCTGTCCGCCGGTGAGCGCGGTCCCCAGGCTGGCGACGACGTTGGTGAAGCCTGCCTGGTGCGCGGCCATGACATCGGTATAACCCTCGACGATGACGGTCATCTTCTCGCGCCGGATTGATGCTTTTGCCAGGTCGAGGCCGTACAGGGTGCGACTCTTGTCGAACAACGGTCCGGCGGGCGAGTTGAGGTACTTCGGACCGTCGGCGCCGGGCAGGATGCGCCCGCCCAGGCCAACCGGTCTCCCGGAGGCATCCCTGATCGGAATGATGATCCTGCCGCGGAACTTGTCGATCACCCCGCCACGGTTCGAGGCCGAGGCGAGCCCGCTGGCGATCAGCTCGTCATTGGTGAAGCCACGGCCGATGAGCCGACGGGTCAGGGCGTCCCACGTGTTGGGGGCATGACCGATGACGAAACGTTCCAGCGTCTCGTCTGTCAGGCCACGCTCCGCCAGGTAGCGGCGCGCCGCCTCGGCCTGGCGAGCCTGCAGGAAGACCTCGCGATACCAGGCGATTGCGGCCTCGAGCGCCTCGCGAAGCCGACGCTTCTGGCGGTCCTCGCGCGCAGTCCGCTCGGAAAGCTCGACGCCGGCCTTCTCCGCCAGGCGAGAGAGCGCCTCTCGAAAGTCGAGGCCGTCACGCTTCATCAGAAACGTGAAGATGTCCCCGCCCTCCCCGCATCCGAAGCAGTGCCACGATTCGCGATCGGGACTGACGATGAATGACGGGGTCTTCTCCGCGTGAAACGGACAGAGCCCCTTGTACGCGGAGCCAGCTCGCTTGAGCACGACCGTCTCACCCACCACGTCGACGACGGGGAGCTTGGCCTTGATCTCGGTGGTGATCCCGGGGGTGGTCATCTGGACGGCGGATCCTGCGTCACGCGGCCTCGTGTCAAGTCCCTTGTCGCTGTTGTCAAGGGGTTGTCAAGGGGTTGTCAAGGGGGAGAATTGCATTCTACTACAGTGTCAAGCACCCAGGTCCTCGGCAGCGGCCGCTGATGCGGCAACGACGACCACCCGATGCTTGCCGGCCACTACTACACTCAACCGAACCGCGGCCATCCGGAACATACCGATCCGCGCCATTACGGGGGCCTGTCGGTCACCGATGCCGTCACAAATCACAGACGCCGAACCGCCGGGCACGGCGGAGTCACTGCGCGAGGCCTTTCGCCACCTTCACGGGCCGCGACTACACGGCTTTGCACTGCTCGTCACCCTTGGCGACGTGCAGCGTGCCGAGTGGGCCGCCAGCGCGGCCCTCGCCTCCGGCGAGGCACGCGCGAGTTCGCTGCGCCATCCAGAGCGGGCTGCCGCCTGGATCCGTGCTCAGCTGGTTCCCACGCTGCGCCGGTTCCACCGGCCCGGTCCGACGGACATGGCCGCTCGTCGCGGCGCGCTGCGCGGGTTGGGTGTCGACGGGCCGGCATTCGATGGTCTTGCCGCGCTCGACTTCGAAGCGCGCGTGGCATTCGTGGCGTCCTCGATCGAACGGCTTGCTCCGCTGGACATCGAGACGATTCTGCGGACAGGTCCCGCTGCGACTCATCGTGCAATCGAACGTGCTCGGCAGCGCTACCTCACCGTGGTCGCGAGCTTGCCCGAAACTGATCGGCCGTCGCTGAACGCCGGCGCAACTCCCGAAGGTGAGCTTGCTCGACGAGTCCGCCTGGTCGCCGAGCGCGCCTTCAGCGGCACCCAGAGAGCGGAATTCACATGAGCGAGCCCCACGCGCGCTTCCAGGCGTGGCTGCTCGCGGGCGCGGAAGGCAACCCGCCGCGCGACCTGGCGGTCCATGCTTCCGTCTGCTCAGCATGCCGCGCGTCGATCGCGGCGTTCGACAGGCTCGATTTCATCGACCCCGGGGCCACGACCGTTCCCGCCCCGACGCGCCCCGTGATGCGAGGCGTACTCGTGCGCGTGGGACGCGCGGTGGGAGCAACGGTCGGCGTGATGATCGCCGCGACGGTTCTCGGAGTCGGTGGCTGGCAGCTGATCGACGCGGCCCGTGGCGGTCCAGGTGGCGGGATCGCGCAGGCCAGCCGAACGCCCGACCAGGACGTCCTGGCAGGAAGCGGGACACCAGGCGCGACGACGAGCCAGGAGACCTCAGCGAGCGCAGCAATGGCGAGTGCTTCCGACGTACCGACCGCCGCCCCGTCGAGCGATGGGCCGGCCGCAACACCGCGGCCCAGCGCAACGGCGACGCCCCGACCGGCGCTTACTCCGCAGCCATCCGTTCCCGCACCCACCTCGACGCCACCGACCTCGACGCCACCGACCTCGACGCCACCGATTTCAACGCCCGCTCCCACCGCGCCGGGCCCACCGGTGATCACATCAGTCTCGCGTGGTGAGACGGGGGGCGTGAATATCGCCTGGACCGCACCCGTCAGTGACGGCGGGAGCGCGATCACCGGATACAACATCTGGGGAGGGAGTGAATCGGGAAACCTTGCCCTATTGACCGGCGCCGGAGTGCAACTCTCATACTTGGACGACCTCTGCGGCCTAGCAGACGTCTGCTTCTACCAGATCTCGGCGGTCAACGGGGTCGACGAAGGACCTCGCTCGGTGGAGGTTTCAGCCCCGTAGGCCTAGGCCCCGCAGGCGCAGTCCCCACTGGGATCGGGCTAGCGGTCGCGCTGCTCGGTCGTCGCCAGCGCCGCCTGGGCCGCGGCGAGGCGCGCCACGGGAACGCGGAACGGCGAGCAGGAGACGTAGTCGAGCCCGATCTCATGGCAGAAGGCGATGCTCGACGGGTCGCCTCCATGCTCGCCGCAGATGCCCA
>JBDSIN010000057.1:0-2532 GCA_039917955.1 Candidatus Limnocylindria bacterium | reverse complement strand
CTCGACCACCACGGCGTCGACCACCAGCCCTGGGATGAGCGTGCGGTTCGGATCGGCGCGAACGACCGCCTCCCCGACCAGCTCCTCGACCACCACGATCACCCGGTCGGCGGCGAACGCGGCCTCCGTCTGCACGCCAAGCAGACCCCACACCTGCGTGTCGCCTGCGGCCGATGCCCGCTGGGCGTGGACGATCGTCACATCAGGCCTGAGCGGCGGGACGGCGTACACGACCTCGTCTCCGTAGGGCGAGGTGATCGGGCGGATGAGCGGATTGGCGGCTGGCATGTCGGTCTCGAAATAGGAGCGCAGCGGGAAGAAGGGGAGATTGGCGGCGCCGGCGGTGTAGCGCGCCACCATGCCGAAGTGGCTGTACTCCTCGAGCTCCAGGCGACCCACGGCAGCGGTGTTGGCATCGGTTTGGTCGGCGGCTTCGATCCGGCGACGGATGGCGTGCAAGCCACCCACACCTGGATTGCCGAGCCAGCTGAAGACGAGCTTCCGCGCCACCCCGGCGGCCACCATCTGGTCGTACACCAGGTCGGGGGTGAGACGGGCAAGGGTGAGGTCGCGGCGGCCCTGGCGGATGATCTCGTGACCGGCCGCGAAGCTGATGAGGTGGGTGAACCCCTCGATCGCGACCGTGTCGCCGTCTCGAACGAGCTCGGCGATCGCGTCGCGCATCGATGCGACTTTGCTCGTCGTCATCGGCCAGATCTCATGGGCCCGAGTATTGCATCGGTGCGACCCCCTCGACGGCCTCTCGCGACGGTCAGATCCAGCACCATCCGGCGGGCGGGGGACCGTTGTCGATCACGTCGTCCGGCAGTTCCAGGGTTGGAGCCGCGGGCCGAGCGCAATCGGCGAACCAGATCCGTGTGCGCCAGTCGTCGGGCGAGACGCGCAGCGCCGTCAGCACCGGGAAGAAGAAGGCGAAGCTCGCGATCAGCACCGCTCCCGCAACCCCCACGGCCACGCGTCCCGGCACTCCTCGCCAGGCATGGGCGGCCACCACGCCCAGCGCGGCGCACAGGAATGGCACCGTCGGCAGCAGGTACCAGATGAAGACGAAGCTGCGCGAGGCGGTGAGCAGCAGCCAGGGCAGGTAGGTCGCGGCCACCGCGCCCAACAGCACCGGCTCGGGGCGCGCCAATCGCATCCCGTCCCGCACCCAGGCCACCCCCAGGCCGATGACCGCCAAGCCACCGGCCCACCACGCCAGCGGGTTGCCCAACGCCAGGATGTGCCGATACGCCCCGTCATCCACCCGGAAGTAGTACGTCACCGGGCGCTTGTCGAGCAGCCATGACCAGGCCGGCGACTCGTACGGGTGGTTGCCGCCCAGCCCCACGTGGAATCGCAGCATCCGCTCCTGGTGTTGCCACACCTCCTGGAGAAAGGTCCCGTCGACCCACGGCAGTCCCAGCCCGGCGCCGGGGATCCGACCGATGTACGACGCCAGGTAGATGACCAGCGGCACCAGGCCGAGCAGGACCAGCGAGCGCGGTGACTCTCTCCTCGCCGCCGCGGCGAACGCTCCCCACCACGAACGCCTCACGCCGTCATCCTCGTGGCCGTCGCGCGAGGCGGCCGTCTCCCAGGCGACGAGCAGCGCAACCACCACCAGGCCGGCGTAGGCACCGGACCACTTGACCCCCACCGCCGCTCCCAGCGATGCGCCGGTCAGCAGCCGCCACGGACGGCCCAGCGCCAGGCGCGTCCACCAGCTCCGTGTTGCCGAGCCACGATCGCGCGTGACGTCCAGAACGGCGAACAGGACGGCTGCCACGACGAAGAGGGTCACGAACACATCGAGCATCGCCATCCGCGACTGGACCAGGTGCAGAAAGTCGATCGCGAGCAGGCCCGCCGCGGAGAACGACCCGACCGTGGCGGCGCCTTCCGACACGCGACCCGCCAGCAGACGGCGTACCAGCAGGTACAGCAGGCCGATGGTCAGCGCGCCAGCCAGCGCCGCCGTGATCCGCCAGCCGAACTCGTTGTAGCCGAAGATCCGGATACCGATCCCGATCAGCCAGTTGCCGAGCGGCGGGTGCGATCGCCCGGCCAGCTCTCCGATGCCGCATTCCGCGCTGCCGAGGACGTACTGGCAGGCGTTCTGTGCGTAGAAGATCTCGTCAAAGACCAGGCCGACCGGGCGCGAGAGGCCGACCAGTCGCAACGCGGCGCCACCCAGCGCCACCGCGGCAAGCGCCGTCCAATCGAGGCGCGACCAGGCCCGGGGATGGTCGATGGCGGGACTCCTTCTGCGCGAGAACGCCGCTCCGGCGCCCATCCTAGCGGTCGCTGATCGCGAAGGGCACCCTGCTAGACTCGGGCGAGGATGAACTACGAGCTCTACATGGCGGAAGCCATCGCCGAGGCACGTCGCGGTGCCGAGGAGGGGGAGACCCCCGTGGGCGCTGTTGCGGTCCTCGACGACGCCATGATCGCCCGCGACCACGACCGGATCGTGCTGCAGCGCGATCCGACCGCGCACGCCGTCCTGCTCACCGTGCAGGCGGCCGCCCG
>JBDSIN010000056.1:0-4066 GCA_039917955.1 Candidatus Limnocylindria bacterium | reverse complement strand
AAGTGTCCCGAAGGAACCTCGCCCCGACCCCTTGATGCAATCTCAGGTCCGTGGCCCGGCTCCTCCGGGACAACCAGAACTATAGGGGGCCCCCGAAGGCCTGCCTAGGGGAGTTGTCCACGAGTTTTCGGGTTGGACCCGAAGTTGTCCACGGCCTGTCCACAGTCGTCACGTTCCACGACACCTCGGCGACCCTCACGCCGGTACGAGGAACGGCAGGAGGTAATGCTCCGACTGTCCGCTCAGATTCAGGAACGTGGCCAGGCCCACGATCGCCACGGTCGCGCCCACCACGAGCCAGTCTGCCCTCCCGAGGCGGAGCTCGCGTGCCCAGGTGCGCCGGCCCACGCCGAACCCCCGCAGATCCATGGCGTCGATGGTGTCCTCGGCGCCCGCAATTGACCCGACGGTCACCGGCACGAAGATGGGCGCCATACGGCGCAGGCGAGCGATCGGGCCACCGCCGCGGGCGGTCGGGTCGTATCCGCGGACACGCTGCGCGTCAACCGTCTCGCCAAATTCCGCGGCGAGGGTCGGAATGAAGCGGACCGTCAGTTCGACCATCACCGCGATGCGGTCACCGATGCCGAGGCGGCGGAGTGCGATGGCCAGGTCGCCGGGGGCAAGGGCATACGCCACCGGAAAGCCCACCGCCGCGTACGCCGCGTAACGCAGCAGCTGGCTTGCGGCGAGGCTGATCCCCTCGGCCGTCAGCTCGGCGCCGAACGGTGGGATGGTGAGCAGTACGTGCGTCGGCCCGTCGATGAAGGTCCCGGCACGCCCACCGGTGATCAGGGCGTTGAAGAGCGCGAAGACCCCGATGACACCCAGCAGGTAGGTCCACTGGACCCGCACCGACTGCCACGGGATGCGCGCCAACCCGTAGTAGCTGATGGCGAGAACCAGGAGGATGGCCAGTTGCCGGGCGTCGCGGATCTGGGAGCCGCCGATCACGAGCAGCAACGGCACAAGGATGAGGACACGGGGGTCCCGGCGCGAAAGCCAGGACCCCCGTCCGAGGTAACGGAACGCGGCCCGCATCGGTCAGCCGGCCGCGTTCGAGGTCAGCGCCCGAGCTGCTCGCGCAGGGGCTCCCAGGCGTAGATCAGGATCGGCGTCACGATCGCGGCGGCGATCGAGTTCCCCACGATGGTGGGGATGTACTCGCCGGTCAGGATCGTGTTGAAGCCGAGTTCCGGCTGAATGATCAGCTCGATCCAGATGAAGAGGAAGCCAACCACTGTACCGATTACACCGGCAACCGCGGCGGTCATCGCCCGGCTGCCCAGGCTCGTCATGCGGCTTGCCATCCACACCGGGAAGAGGCCGGCGACCAGGCCCGCAAGGCCGTTGGCGACGCTCCACCACCACGATCCAAAGGCGCTTCCCCAGGCCAGCTGATCTCCCACGGTATTCCCGACGAAGCCGACGAGGAAACCGGCCACCGGTCCGAAGGCGAATCCGAAGAATGTCACCAGGCCGAAATGGGGACGAAGGCTGACGTTCTGCGTCCCGGGGATCTGGATCGCGAAGGTCGTCCAGTTGAAGACTGCGTAGAGTGCCGCGCCGATCGCGGCGTACACGATCACCCTGGTCGTGATCGACCAGGTCCCATCCGACTGTCCACTGTTCATGCTGTTCATAGGTCTCCGGTGCCTCCCTCAAGGCGACGCTCATCCGGGCGTCTGACCGATACCCCCCTCAACTGCGCCCGGCCCTGAGACGATCCACCCGGCGAGTTGCTCCGCCGTCATGAACTGTCCGGTCCGGTCCCCGTACGCTGCGTTCGCCTCCATCAGGGAGGTGTAGCGCAGATTGCACGCGGTCCAGCGCTCCCGATCAGCGATCACTTCGAGTGGCGCTCCGTCGGCCACGATCCGGCCGTCACGCATGAGAAGGATCCGATCGGCATGGGCGAGCGCCAGGTCCGCGTCATGGGTGACGAAGTAGACGCTCTCGAGTCCGTCGATCCTCTCAACCTCCCTCATGAACGCCGATGCGCTCCGATAGTCCTGCCCTGCGGACGGCTCGTCAAGCACCAAAGTGCGCGGCTCGAGGCCCAGCGCGACCGCGATGGCGAGCCGTTTCTGCTGGCCGAATGACAGGGTCATCGGCGGTCGCGAGTCGATCTCGTGCACGTCGGCGAGGTTCACACGCTCAAGGGCCGAGGCCACCACCGCGTCGAATCGCGCCTCATCGCGTCCCATATTGCGCGGGCCGAAGAGGATCTCGTCCCGCGCCGTGCCGGCAAAGAGCATCTGCGAGGGGTTCTGAAAGACGTACCCGAAGATCGCCGCCAGGTCGGCGACACCCCGACCCACGGTGGAGAAACCGTCGACGAGCACCGCTCCGGCGGTCGGGTGGACGAGCCCGATCGCCGACTTGAAGAGAGTCGTCTTCCCCGATCCATTCGGACCGAGCACAGCGACGAGTTCGTTCCGACCGAGCGCCGCGCTGACGCCGTGGAGCACTTCTCGGTCATCGTATGCCGCGCTCACCCCCTGCCACTCGAGGCGTGCGGGCGCGTCAATGGCCGGGGATTCGCCTCGCGAGGATCCGCTCGCGGCCGCAAGGGTGCCCGCCCGTGTCCGTTTCAGCATCACGTCGAACGGCACCTTCACGCGGGTCGGGTCCGCGACGTCGAGGAAGCCCTCCATGGAGCCGAGGTACTGGGTGGCGCCGTCCTCCAGGTACAGGGCGCGGTCGGGTCCTGCGTCCAGGACGTCCTCGATCCGGTGCTCGACGATGACGACCGCCGTCCCGGTGTCGGCCAGCTTTCGCACGAGTGCCAACAGGCGATGCGCCGCGAGCGGATCAAGGTTGGCGAGCGGCTCGTCGAGCACGAGCAGGCGCGGTCGGAGCATGAGCGCCCCCGCAATCGCAAGCTGCTGGCCCTCCCCGCCGGACAGTTCGTCGGTGGTCCGCGCCATGAGATGCTCGATACCGGTCGTGACGGCGACCTCAGCCAGCCGGGAGCGGATCTCGGCGGGCGGCATGCCGAGGTTCTCGGGCCCGAAGGCCAGCTCACCGGCGACCGTCGACGCCACGAGCTGCTTTCGCGGGTCCTGGAGCACCGTGCCGATCACTGGCGCGAGGTCGCGCAGGCGCATCTCGCCGGTGGACCGACCGTCGACCTGCACGCGCCCGCTCATCTCGCCGCGGTAGGCGTGTGGGATGAGGCCGTTGATGGCCCGGATCAGTGTCGACTTGCCGCAGCCCGATGGCCCGGCGACGAGCAGCACCTCCCCGTCCTGCAGGGTGAGCGAGAGGTCCTTCAAGGCAGGTTCGGTGGCGCGCCGGTAGCGGAAGGTGAGCGATTCGATCTTCAGCAGGGGCGCGTCCGGCATCGGTCAGGTGGGCTCCAGCCGCACCGCGTCATCGACCGTCAACCCGAAGTGATCGGCGGCCGAGCCCAGGTTGACCGCAAGGGCGGGGCCGGCGTAATCGGCGTCTTCGAAGAGGAGCGGTGCGCCCGGCGGAACCTCGCCGAAGGTTGCGACCCAGGGAATCGGTGAGCGTCGAGCCGGCCGGCCGGCACCCGCGGCGAGCACGAGATCGAAGATGCGGCCGCTCGTCAGGTTGCCCGCCGCCGCAGCCAGATCGGCCGTCTCCCCGGCGAGGCGACAGTTACCGAACGCGTCGATGAACAGGATCGAGGTATCGAGACCACCGTCGCGGAGTGTCGCGCCGGGCATCGGGAAGCGAACGAGCTCGGCGGGATCGAGAAGCGGTCCGACCTCGGCGAAAGCGGTACCGGCAGCCAGCCAGGCCCCGACCGGCGAGAAGATGTCGCGTCCGTGGAACGTGTTCGAGACGGTCAGCAGCCACAGCGCACGGTTCTCGAGTGCCCGCGCCTCAACGATGCCGCCGAGCTCTTCGGCCGCCGGTACCAGCAACCCATTGTCCGGCCCGACGAACAGGTCGCCGCGAGCCGCGCGCAGCGCGACTGGGCGACGAATGGTCCCGACGCCGGGGTCGACCACGCCCACGTGCACCCCCACCGGGAAGTAAGGGACGCTGCGCGCCAGCAGGAAGGCGCCGTCGCGCACGGCGAACTGTCGAATCG
>JBDSIN010000055.1:0-3339 GCA_039917955.1 Candidatus Limnocylindria bacterium | reverse complement strand
TCGTCGCCGGGCCCGATCCTGCGCCTCGGCGGACACTCGCAGGACGTGGACCGGGTGGCGCCGGAGCTCGGTGCCTTCTTCGGTCGGATGATGGTGCCGATCGATTTCGAGCCTGGCGTGGAAGAGGCGATCTCCGCCGCCTCGCCGCTCGAGCGCTACGCCGCCTTCGTCGCGTGGGAGCACGGACGCTATGCCGCCCACGCTGCCCTGCGTGACGACGCACCCGCTACCGCATCGGTCCTGGCCGCCGAGGCGATCCGCCTCGCCGGGGAGGAACCGGACGCCTGGGAGGGAGGCCACCGCCTGGCCCGACGGATGGGGCTGGAGGTCGCCGCTGCGGGCCCATCGGTCTAGACTGCGGAGCACCACCCAGCATGCGAGACGAGGTCGAACGATGGACTTCTGGGCACCGCTCGAGACCGAGGACCCCGAGATCTACCGCGTCATCCGCGACGAGGAAGAGCGAAGCCGCTCCCACCTGGAGCTGATCGCCTCGGAGAGCTACCCGTCGCTGGCCGTGCTGCAGGCGACCGGCTCGATCCTGACCGGCAAGTACGCGGAGGGGTACCCGGGACGCCGCTACTACGGCGGCTGCGAGTTCGTCGACATCGGGGAGAACCTGGCCCGCGACCGCGCCAAGCAGCTCTTTGGGGCCGAGCACGCCAACGTGCAACCGCACGCCGGGGCGCAGGCCAACATGGCCGTCTACCACGCCCTGCTGGAGCGCGGCGACACGGTGATGGGCCTGGCGCTCGATCAGGGCGGCCACCTGACCCACGGTTCGCCGGTCAACTTCTCCGGCCAGTACTACAACTTCGTCGCCTACCACGTTGACCCGCATTCGCACTTGATCGACATGGATGAGGTTGCCGCGCTGGCGCGCGAGCATAGGCCCAAGATGATCGTGACCGGGGCGACCGCCTACCCTCGCTTCTGGGACTTCGCGGCCTTCCGGGCCATCGCCGACGAGGTGGGTGCCTATCTGATGACCGATATGGCGCATTTCGCCGGCCTGGTCGCGGCCGATGTGCACCCGAGCCCGATCCCCCACGCCCACGTGGTGACCACCACGACCCACAAGACGCTGCGCGGCCCGCGCGGCGGCATGATCCTGTGCATCGCCGATCTCGCCAAGGCGATCGACAAGGCCGTCTTCCCGGCGCTGCAGGGCGGGCCGCTCGAGCACGTCATCGCCGCCAAGGCGGTCGCGTTCCGCGAGGCGATGAGCCCCGAGTTCCGGCGTGACATGGTGCAGACCGTGGCGAATGCCCGCGAGCTGGCAGCTGCGCTCGCCGAACGCGGCGCTTCGATCATCTCCGGCGGCACCGACAACCACCTCATGCTGGTCGACGTGCGTCCGCTCGGCGTGACCGGGAAGGAGGCGGACCTGGCGCTCGGCGAGGTGCGCATCACCGTCAACCGCAACACCATCCCCTACGACCCGAACCCGCCGATGGTGGGCAGCGGGATCCGGATCGGGACGCCGGCGGTGACCGGCCGCGGCATGCGCGAGGCGGAGATGCGCGACATCGCGGAGCTGATCGTGGACGGCATCGCCGCTCGCGGCGACGTGACGGCCCAGGAGCAGATCCGCCAGGGCGTCGCCGCGATCACCGATCGATTCCCGGTCCCCGGCCTGCCGGAGACGCTGGTGGCCACGAGCCGGGCCTGATGGCGATCGGCGGGCACAACCGCACCAGCAGGACCCTCCGCTATACTCGGGCGGTCCGACCGCTGTGAGTCGAACTCAAATGACACAACTGACGCCCGCCGGGCTGATCAAGATCCTGGGCCAGGTGTCCGCGATCGTGGTCCTGCCGATGCTGGGGGGCACGGTGGCCGGCCTGCTCCTCGACGGCCAGCTCGGCACCTCACCGATGTACGTGTTGGGCGGGTTCGGGGTCGGCAACCTGGTCGCCATCGTTGGCATCTGGCTCTTCATCCGCGCATTTGGGCGTCGGAACGATGCCAGCTGACGGCCCGCAGCGGGCACCCGGTGCCGCGCAGCCCCAACCGTGGGGGATCGCGCTGGACCTGGGGGTGCGACTAGGGGTCTCGGTCATCCTGGGAGTGGGCATCGGCCTGGTCGTCGACAATTGGCTCGCGACAAGCCCGATCTTCACGCTCGCCGGAATGGTTCTGGGCGTTGCGGCGGCGATGTACACCATCTGGGACGTGGCCAGCAAGGCAATGAGGAGATAGCGAGCTCGTGGAAGAAGGCGGAAGCCTGGTACACGTGGAGATCGCGGCCGAACCGCTCTTCGAGATCGGTCCGTTCACGTTCACCAACAGCATGGTCGGTGCGCTCCTGACGACCGCCATCCTGCTCACCGTGGCATTCTGGTTCAGCCGTCGCTCCGCGCTCGTGCCGAATCGCCGGCAGAGCCTCATCGAGCTGCCGATCGAGTGGATGGCGAACATCGTGCAAGGGGCCGGCGGCACCCGCTGGCGGAGCTTCGTGCCGTTCATCCTGACCATCTTCCTGACCGTGCTGGTCGCCAACTGGATCGGCCTGCTGCCGGGGGTCGGCACCATCGGCCTCGCCGGCGAGCACGACACCATCGTGCCCTTCCTGCGCCCGGCGTCGGCTGACCTCAACTTCACGCTCGCGCTGGCGCTGGTGACCTTCGTCGTGTTTGTCAGCTTCGGAATCCGCGCCAACGGGCTGGGCGGCTGGCTGAAGGAGTTCCTCGGCGAACCGCGCTACATGAGCCCGCTGATGGCGCCGATCCACATCATCAGTGAGCTCAGTCGCCTGATCAGCCTCTCAATGCGGCTCTTTGGCAACGTGTTCGCCGGAGAGGTCCTGCTCGCGACCATGCTGGCCATCACCACCGCGGCGATCTTCATCATGCCGCTCGCTTTCTTCGTTCCGGGTATCTTCCTCGGACTGGAACTGATCTTCGGTTTCGTCCAGGCGCTCGTCTTCGCGCTGCTGGCGATGACCTACATCAGCATGGCGATCGCGGAACACGCCACGCACGACGACAAACACGCCGAGGCGCCGAGCGCCGATGCGGTCACTGCTCATCCCGCTCCCGTTCAAGGGGCGGTCTAGGTTCGGGAAATCAGCCCTGCTCGCAACCAGGCAGGGCGCCACAGGAGGAACAGGACTCGTGGATTCAAACCTTGCAGTCGGACTCGCCATGGGGCTGGGCGCGATAGGTCCGGGCATCGGCCTCGGTATCGCGGTGAGCAAGGCGATGGAGGCGCTGGGCCGAAACCCGGAGGCGGCGGGCGCGATCTTCGTGCCGTACGTGCTGGGCATTGCGCTCACCGAGGCGATCGCCATCTACGCGCTCGTCGTTTCGCTGCTCCTCATCTTCGTCGTCGCGTAGG
>JBDSIN010000054.1:0-2522 GCA_039917955.1 Candidatus Limnocylindria bacterium | reverse complement strand
TGGCCCCCAGACTACGATGGGTACATGCCCGGTGCCCGAATCCTGATCGTCGAGGACGAACCGCAGCTGCGCTCGCTGCTGCGGCTCTACCTGGAGCGCGACGGGCACCAGGTGACCGATGTCGGTGACGGGACGGCAGCGCTCGCCGCCTTCGACGCCGATGGTGCCGACCTGGTGATCCTGGACCTGATGCTCCCCGGCATGCAGGGCGAGGCGGTGCTCGAGGCGCTGCGGGAGGCGGGCGGCGTGCCGATCCTGATCACCTCGGCCAAGCGAACCGATGCCGAACGGATCGCCGGCCTGCGGCTCGGGGCCGATGACTACCTCGCCAAGCCGTTCAACCCGCACGAGCTGACCGCGCGGGTCGCCGCCATCCTGCGACGCACCCGCCCACCGACCGCCGCCGAGGAGGGGATCCTCTCGCTCGACGCCGGGCGGCTGGTGCTCGATCCGGCATCGAGGCGGTACACGCTCGCCAGCGGTGATGGCAAAGGCGAGTCGGTCCCGGTTGCCGGGCGGCTCACCCCCGGGGAGGCGGCGCTGCTGGTCGCACTGGCGCGACGCCCCGGCACGGTGCTGAGCCGGGAGGTGCTGCTCGAGGCAGTGGCGCGGCGACCCGAGGAGGTCTACGAGCGGGTGGTTGACGTGCACGTCGCGAACCTGCGCCGCAAGCTCGGCGATGACGCCGGCGCGCCCTGGCTGATCGAGACGATCCCGGCCACCGGATACCGGCTGGTGGCAAGCCGGGACGACGCATGAAGGGCCAGCCGCTGAGCCTGCGCCTGGCGCTCGTGCTTTCGCTCGCGGTCGTGATCGTGCTGTTGGTGACCGGACTCGTTGTCAACCGCGTGGTGAGCCGCAGCGTCGAGGACGAGCTCAGCATCGTCGAGCGCCAGCGGCTCACCCTCGTCGCCACTGCCGTCGGCGAGGTCGACCTCTCCGCGCCGCGAGCCCAACGCAGCCTCCAGGCGATCCTGGGACGCATCGCCATCCAGATCGGGGGCCGAGCCGAGCTGACCGCCGCCGATGGGACGCTCATCGCCGGCGCCGGAAGGGTGCCGCCGAACGTGGCCACCGAGCAGTTGGAGGAACCGGTGGCCGGTGGCGGGATGCTGGTGCTCCACGTCCCGCAACCGGAGCGCGCCTTCCTGCGAATCTTCAACGCGACCCTGATCATCGCCGGCGTCCTGTCCGTCATCGTCGTGATCGCGACCTCGTTCTTCCTCTCCGACCGACTGACGCGACCGCTCCGGGGAGTGGCCGCGGCGGCACATCGGCTTGGCGGCGGCGACCTATCGGCGCGGGCCAGTGGCGGCCCGGACCGGGAGTCGGCTGAGCTGGCCGATGCCTTCAACAGCATGGGCGAGCGCCTCGAGCGCTCCGAGATGCTCCGGCGACGAGCCGCCAGCGACATGGCTCACGACCTCGCCACGCCGGCCACGGTGCTCGAGTCACAACTCCAGGCGCTGGTGGACGGCGTGCTCCCAGCCGACCGGGAGCAGCTCGATCGGGCGCGCGCGGCTGCCGGAGCCCTCTCCGGCGTCATCGTGCAGCTGCGCGAGCTGGTCGACGCCGAATCGGCGACGCTCAGCCGTCGCCCTGATCGCTACGCCCTGCGGGAGCTGCTCGGCGAGCTCGAGCGGAGCCTGGAGCCGCTCTTCCAGGAGACCGGCCTCTCACTATCGGTCGAAGCGCCGGCCGATGAGGTGGCCGCGGACGTCGACCGGGTCCAGTTCAGCCGGGCGCTGCGCAACGTGCTCGTCAACGCGGTCCAGCATTCGCCCGCCGGCGGTGTGGTGCGGGTGACGACCAGCGCCTCACCTCACGACGTCACCATCCGGGTGATCGACACCGGTGCGGGGATCTCCCAGGTCGACCTGCCGCACGTCTTCGAGCGCTTCTACCGCGCAGACGAAGTTCGCGGGGCGAGCCCGACCAGGTCAGGCAGCGGCATCGGTCTGACCATCGCGCGCGAGCTTCTCGGCGCGAATGGCGGGCGGATCGTCGTTGAGCGTACCGGGTCCGATGGCACGACCTTTGCCATCACGCTGCCACGGGCATCCGCCTAGGGTCCGGCCAGCTCCCAGCTCCGCGGGCGATCGAGCGCGAGCCAGTCCTCGCGGATGATCGACATGAGGTGAACATCGTGGAACGCGCCACGATGGAACCTGCTGCGTCGCAACAGGGCATCGGTCTTGAAGCCGGCCTTCTCATAGGAGCGCTTGGCGCGAGCGTTGTAGTCGAAGACGTGCAGGTAGATGCGTTCCAGGCGGAGCTCGCCCATGCCGAAATCGACCAGGCAGCTGATGGCGTCGGTCCCCAGGCCTCGCCCGAGCTGGGACTTGTCGAAGATGACGATCGAGAGCTCGGCGCTGCCGTTCTCGCGCTCAATCCTGCGCAACGTCACGTTGCCGATGGCGCGCTCCTCGCCGAGCAGGCAGATGCTGAAGGAGAACATCGTCTTGCCCTGCTGCGAGGCCATCATCTGTGCGTATTCCTGGGCGCCGTCCTCGCCGACCGGC
>JBDSIN010000053.1:0-10447 GCA_039917955.1 Candidatus Limnocylindria bacterium | reverse complement strand
GTCTGCGACAGCGACGCCTGCTCGACCGCCAGGAAGGGACCCACCTCGTTGCCGCTCGGGCTGATGACACCGATGGTGGCGGCCAGCAGCAGCACCCAGAAGTCGCGCGCCAGGACAAAGACGACCCCGGCCAGGAGCATCAGCAGCGCGCCGGTCAGCAGGATCCGTCGGCGTCCCAACCGATCCGCGTGCGTGGTCAGCCAGAGGCTGATCGCCGCATCCCCGAGCAGCGTCAGGGTGAGGATCGCCCCGACCGCCGGTGCGTCCAGGCCGATCTCGACCAGGTACAGCACCAGCACCACCGAGAGCAGCCCGTAGCCGAACATCCGGGCGATGCGGGTGGCGAAGAGAAGACGAGCGTCCCTCGTCATCGAGGGGCGACCTGGGTCGATCGTTCGGAGGTCGGCACGCCGGACAGTATGCTTGGCCGATGGGAGCGCCACCCGCCTCCGACATCGCCATCGCCGACCTCCTGCGCGACGAAGGCTTTCGCGCTCCGGAGTCCCAGGCCGCAGCCCGTGTAGTGCTGGAGGAGGCCGGCCTCACCAGGCCCGGGAAGCAGCGCATCTCGGCGGAGAAGCTCAACCGGGCGCGTGACGCGATCGGTCTAGCGATCGCCCGCTCCTGCGGGAGTGCGGGCTGCGAGGCTGTCCTGGTTCACGACGGACGATCGGTCGTGCGGGTCGAGAAGCCCGCCTGCGTAGTGTGCAGCGGCTCGAACAACCGCCGCGGGGTTCGACGCATGGTCGAGGCGTGCCGCGCGGCCGGGGTGCATCGGGTCCTGGTGGTCGGGGGTCGACCGCCGCTGTGGATCGAGCTGGAGCGCGAGGCGCCGACCCTCACCTTCAGGTTCGTGGACGGCACGAGCAACCTGCCGAATCAGAACGATGCATTTCAGCACTGCGCCTGGGCGGACCTGCTGGTCATCTGGGCGCCGAGCCCGCTGCCCCACAAGGTGAGCGGGCTGTACCGGCCGGAGATGTGCGCGGTAGCGCACCGCGTCACCGTCCATCGCCGCGGGGTCGAAGCCCTGGCGCTGACCGTGGTACAGCACTTCGAGCCGAGTCCGACCTAGGCGATCGCCCCTCCGGAGCGCAGGTCGGCGATCTCAGCCGGCTCAAGGCCGGCCTCGCCCAGGATCTCGTCGGTGTGCTCACCGAGTTTCGGCGGTGCCTGGCGCAGAGGCAGGCGCCCCGAGTCGAACAGCATGGGGTCGGGTGCCAGCCGCATGCCATCACGCTCCTGGACCCACGTCCCGTCATGCGCGGCCTCCATGGCGGCGAGCGCCTCACTCACCTGGTTCACCGGTCCGGCCGGCACGTCGGCGGCCATGAACGCGGACAGCAGCTCATCGCGACCGCGCTCCGAGATCCGCGACGCGAGGAGTGGCACCAGCTCGTCGCGAGTTGCCAGGCGCTCAGGGTTGGTCGCGAAGCGCGAATCGGCGGGCAGGTCGAGCACGTGCAGCAGCCGCTCGAACTGGGAGTCGTTGCCGACCGCGAGGACGAGGTGCCCGTCGCGCGCCGCGAAGACCTGGTACGGGACGATATCTGGGTGCGCGATCCCCCACCGGCGCGGCTCTTCGCCGGTCGCGAGGTGATGGCCGAGCACGTTGGTGAGCGCCGCCACGCCGGACTCGATCAGGCTGACGGACGCGTGCGTGCCGGTCGGGGTGACCCCGCGCTCACGCCCGAGCAGGCCGGCCAGTGCCCCGATGGCGGCCTGAAGGCCCGCGGCCAGGTCGAGCAGCGCGACACCAACCTTCATCGGCCAGCCCTCAGGGTCGCCGGTGACCGCCATCAGTCCACTGGTGGCCTGCGCCACGAGGTCGTATGCGGGACGCTCAGCCGCGTCGCCACGCCCGGGGAAGCCAGCCACGGTCGAGACGACAAGGTGCGGGTGCATCTCGCGCAGACGATCGCCGTCGAGGCCGAGGCGCTGCGCCACCGATGGCTGGTAGTTGTGCATCAACAGGTCGCACTGCGCCGCGAGCCGGTCGAGCAGGGCGCGGCCCGCATCGGTCTTCAGGTTGATCACGATGCTGCGCTTGTTGCGGTTGACCGATGCGAAGTAGGCGCTTCGGCGATCGGCCGGGTCGCCCCAGTACGGTGGACCCCAGCCGCGGGTCTCGTCGCCGGCGGGCGGCTCGACCTTCCAGATCTCGGCTCCCAGGTCGCCGAGCAGCATGCTCGCGATCGGCCCTGCGTAGACGCGCGAGCAGTCGAGCACCCGGATCCCGGCGAGCGGCAGTGGAGTTTCCATCGGCCAGTGAAGCGTAGCCCGGTGCTGAACGCCGCGTGGCCCTAGCCTGTAGAGACGGAGACAGGAAGGTGGCCATGAAGGTCGGCGTGGTTATGCCCATCGGTCGCGAGGAGCGGAGCGGCGAGATCCCCGGCTGGGCGGCGATCCGTGCAGCCGCGCACGCCGCCGAGGAGAGCGGTCTCGACTCTATCTGGGTCTACGACCACCTGCTCTTCCGCTCCGAGGGCGAGCCGACCGAGGGAATTCACGAGGCCTGGACGATGCTCGCAGCGCTGGCCGCCGAGACGCGCCGCGTGGAGCTCGGCATCCTCGTGCTGGCGATGCCCTTCCGCAACCCGGCGCTGCTGGCAAAGATGGCCGCCACCCTCGAGGAGGTGAGCGGCGGCCGTCTGATCCTGGGTGTCGGGTGCGGCTGGCACGAACCGGAGTTCGACGCCTTCGGCTTTCCCTTCGACCATCGGGTCGGGCGCTTCGAGGAGGCGCTCGAGGTGATGGTGCCGCTGGTCCGCGAGGGACGGGTCGATTTCGCGGGCCGATGGCATGCGGCGCGGGACGCCGAGGTGCTGCCTCGCTACGCGCGCCCTGACGGCAGGCCGACCCCGATCCTGATCGCCGGCAAGCGTCCGCGCATGCTCGAGCTGGTCGTCCGCCACGCGGACGCGTGGAACGCCGCCTGGCTCGGCCCGGCCTCGCAACTCGAGGAGCGGCTCGTCCCGCTGCGCGCGGCGCTGGCCGCCGGGGGACGTGATCCGGCCAGCCTCGAGATCACCGTCGGCGTCAACGTCGTCATGCCGACCCCGGATGCCGAATCACAGGCCATTCCGGCCAACGCGCTGAGCGGCGACGTCGAGAGTCTCGTCACCGAACTCCAACAGTACGCGGACCTCGGAGTCGGCACGGTCATCATCTCCGTGGAACCCGGGACGCCCCAAGCGGTTCTTGAGCTGGGTCGGGCGGCTGCCCTGTTTCGGGGTTAGCCGGTCCCGAGCAGCAGGTGCCGGCCCGAACGGCGCCGGAGCCTCGCGAGCACCGGCCCGACGATCCTGACGCCGCAGACGCCGCAACGAGTCCAGCGGCCGTCGCGCACGAGGCGGACGGTGTGCTCCGGGACCAGCACACGAACCGGCCGGCGCGCCCGGGCGCGCTCGCGCAGGGCGCTGCGCCGTTCGCGCCACGCGGTATCCGCGCCCGGCACGCCCAGGGTCCGCGCGTATCGGAGCGAGCTGGGATAGCGGCCACCCTCGCGGGCCAGAGCCTCTGGCGCGGGGATCCCGTGTCGCTCGTACAGGCGAAAGGCCACGCCGTAGAACGCCGCATCGTGGTGGGCGACACGTCCTCGGCGGCGCCGCGCCTGGGGGGCCACCCAGTGGGCGAGCTCATGCAACAGCGTCAGGCGCTGGTCAACCGGGTCGCTGCCTGACGTCACGGCGACGCTGCGCGCGCCCCATCGAGTGACTCCCGACGATGCGACCCGGGCAGCCCGTCGCCACCGCAGGAACGGTTCCGCGACACCGGCATCGGCGCACACCTCGCTGACCAGTGCCGCAGCCCACCCGGGCGCCATCAGGAGCGTTCGTCTTGTGAGCCGTCGCCTTGGACGGTGTCGCCTCGCTGCCGCAGGATCTGACCCAGCTCAACCAGCCACTCGTCGAGCCGGGGATCACCGTACGTGTACGCGTCGTAGGTGTAGCCGATCATCGCCTCGGCGTGACGTGCGGCGTACGCAGCGGGCGTCTCAGATAGATAGGGAAAGTGAGCGCGGGCACGCGCCTCTCGCTCGGTGTCGGCCGGCTCGCGCCCCTTGGCCGCCAGGCTCGCCTCGTGCCGGGCGCGCCACCGATCGGTCAGCCGATCCAGGCGGGTGCGGGGTCCATCGGTCACGTCGCTGAGGGTAACCGGTCGCCGGCGCGACCTGCCGACGTCACGCGGAGGGCGCCACCTCGTACAGCCCGAGCTTCGCGACGGCCCGCTGGAGCCAGGCGGGTGCCCACCAGTTGACCCAGCCCATCAGGCGCATGAAGGCGGGCACCAGCAGCCCGCGCACGATGGTCGCGTCGATCAGCACGGCGAGCGACATGGTGATCCCAAGCGCCTTGATGAAGATGATGCTCGAGAGTGCGAATGCGGCGAAGACGGCGACCATGATCAGGGCCGCCCCGGTGATGATCCCGCCGGTGATGCCGATCCCCTCGGCCACCGCACGCGTGTTGTCGCCGGTCGCCAGGTACCGCTCGCGGATCCGCGAGAGGAGCAGCACCTCGTAGTCCATCGACAACCCGAACAGGATGGCGAACATGATCAGGGGCAGCCAGGCGCCGATGGCGCCGGACGCCTCGAAGCCGAGCTGCTCGGCCAGGTGCCCCTGTTGGAATATCCAGACCAGCGCACCGAAGCTGGCGCTCACGCTGATCAGGCTCATCAGGACCGCCTTCAGCGGCAGGAAGACCGATCCGAAGGTGAGGAACAGGACGCCGCCGGTGACAAGCACCACGATCAGAACCGCCGTCGGCACGGAAGCGCGGAAGCTGTCCATGAAGTCGGCCGAGCGCGAGGGCAGGCCCGCAGTCAGCACAGTGGCGCCTGCGGGCGGGGTGATGGCACGCACCTCGGCCACCAGTCCTCGCCCGGCGTCAGAATCGGGTAGGTGGCTCGAGAAGACCCGGAGCTTGGTCGTGTCGGCGGCCAGCCACTCGTCCATGTACGCCGCGACCGCGGCCGGTACGCTCGGAGGCCACGCGTCGCGCGGCAAGCTGAGCAGCAGGGCGTACTGATCGGCCGACATCCCGGGCGGCGGCGCGAGGGCGCTCTCGACCTCGTTCACGCCGGTCAGCGCGCCGATCTCGTCGATGTAGGTCTGCAGCGTCGCCTGCCGTTCCACCGCCAGGCCGCTCTGCAGATCGGCGTCGGGCCAGGTGACGGCAACCGTGATCGGGTCGCTCTCGCCGCCCGGGAACTCGTCAACGATCACCTCGAAGCCAACCCGGGCAGGGGTCGCCGGCAGATCCTCGAGATTCTGCCCGGTCGAGAGCTGGATCCCCAGGAACGGCGAGCCTGCCAGGACCAGCAGCGCGAGGACCGGGATCGCCACCACCACCGGCCGCCGCATGACCCTCGCCGCCACCCATGCCCACACGCCCTTGCCGTGGCGCTGGTCAGCGGCGTCGACATCGTCCTCGACCAGCCGGAGAAAACGCGGCAGCGGGATTCGCAGGCGATTGACCCGCGTGCCGAGCACCGAGAGCATGGCCGGCAGGACGGTCAGGGCAAAGAGCAGGGTCGACAGCACGGTGACCACGCCGCCGATCCCCATGCTGCGCAGGGCAGCAGCGTCAAAGACCGCCAGCGAGGACAGACCGATGGCAACCGCCACGCCAGAGATGGCGACCGCCTTGCCGACGCTGCCCATCATCCGCTCGAGGGCAATCTCCACGTCGTGGTGGCGCAGCTCCTCTCGGAATCGACTGACCATGAAAAGCGAGTAGTCGATCGCCAGCGCCAGCCCGATCATGGTCGCCAGGTTGTTCACGAAGATGCTCATCTCCATGACGCCGGCGAGCAGCCCGATGACCGCGAATGCGGTCGGCATGGCGAGCGCAGCGATCAGGAGCGGCAGCGCCGCTGCGACCAGTGTCCCGAAGACGGTCAACAGGATCAGCAGCGCGATCGGCAGGCTGACCATCTCGGCCTGGAGCAGGTCCTTTTCGATCTTGTCGTTGAACTCGTGATAGAGCTGCGGGATGCCGGTCACCCACATCTCCACGCCGTCAGGACGCTCCACCATCTCTGCGAGTCGCCCGGCGTCGATGACCGAGTCCTCGATCGCAACGTCGAGATAGACCGCGGCCATGGTCGTCGCGCCATCGTCGCTCAGCAGCGCCTTGGCGCCGGTCTCAGCGTAGGTCAGGATCTGATTCACCAGCGGGTCGGCAGCGACGTCGGTGAGACTCTCGCGCACCACCGATTGGAAGGCGGACGAGGCAGCGTCCCCGGCGGGATCGCGGTACACGACGAGCATCGTGGTGGCCTGCTCGCCGAAGCGGTCCGCGAGCAGCTCGGCTGCCCGCTGCTCTTCCGAGCCGGGGATCACCCATCCTCCCTGGATCAGCTTCCCACCCGACGTGCTGGCCCACACGTTGACGCCGATGACCGCCGCCAGGCCGAGAACCAGGAGGAGGCGCCGGAAGCGGTAGTCGAAGCGGCCCACGGCGGCAAACATGCCGGTGGGGTGCGGTTCACGGACATGGCCGGAGCCACCTAGCGCACCTGCGGGCGCCTCGACCCGGGGACTCTCCGCCGTCTTTACGGCCCGCGCGTGCTCCTCGACAGCAGGTCGGCGGCGCAGCCCCAGCCAGGCGGCCACGGCGAGCAGCGCCCCTACGATTCCGATTCCGACCGCAATCAGTCCGCGCCGTTCTCCGTTCACCGGCACCTCATCATGAATACTCGTTCACTATTGGCGCGATGAGACTACACTTGCGCACGAACCCGGTCAAGTCCACAATGAACCGTGATTCATTCGTATCCGGAGTGAGCGTGCCGAAGAGCAGTCCAGCGCACGCGGCGGAGGTTCGCCAGCGGATCCTGGCGGGGGCCGACCGCGCGTTCCGGGCGCGCGGGTTCCGAGGCACGACGATCCCGGCCATCGCGGCCGAGGCGACCGTCAGCGTGGGACTGATCTATCGCTACTTCCCCAGCAAGGAGGAGCTCTTCCTCTCGGTCTGCCAGACGAGCACCGATGCGCACCTCGATGAGCTCGCCGCGACCCTGTCAGCCATCGCGGATCCGCAGCAGCGTCTGCGGGCAGCCATCGCGCGCTTCGTCAGCTCGCTCTCCGAAGAGCGCTGGGGCGCCATTGTGATCCACGCATGGGCCGAGGCGGACCGCAACCCGCGCCTGCGCGACATGCTCGATCGGTTGTTTGAACAGCAGCGCGGGTTCGCCGCGATGTTCATCAGGGACGCGATCGCCCGCGGCGAGGCGCCGCCGGAGGTGGACCCCGAGGTGCTCAGCCTGGCCGCCGCGATGCTGCTGCACGGCACCATCGCCTACCACCTGCAACGTGGACCTCGCTTCAACGAGGAGGCCGTGGTCGAGGCCATCTCCTCGCTGCTGAGCCTTGCCCTGCACCGTTGAGCCGAGCCCTGCGCGGCTGACCCCGCCGCAGCGGGCGCGCATCGGTATCATCCGCGCGTGATCCGCGCCACAACGCGTTCGTGAGCCGATTCTCGCCCGCCGGCTGGTGGCGAGGCCTGGGCGGGCTGACCCGCTCCGGGAGCGCGACCGAGGGTCTGTCGTGGGCCCTCTACGACTTCGCGAACACCATCTTCAGCTTCGCGATTGTCAGCTTCGCCATGAGCCTGTGGGCGATCCAGTATCTGGGCGAGGCGGCTGGGCAGTTCTGGTTCACCTTCGCCGTGAGCGTCAGCGTTCTGCTGAACGCAGCCGTCTCCCCGGTGCTCGGCGCCATGAGCGATCGGATGGGGCGTCGCAAGCCGTTCCTGGCGATCTTCACCGCGCTCGCCATCGGGCCAACCCTGTTCATCGGCTTCGTGGACATTGGGCTCGGCCTGCTCTTCTTTGCGGCCGCGAACTTCGCCTACCAGGCGGCGCTGATCTACTACGACGCTCTGCTGCCCGACGTGGCGCGACCCGATACCCGCGGCCGCCTCTCCGGAGTTGGCGTGGCGCTGGGCTACGTGGGCACCATCGTCTCCGGACTCCTCTTCCGCCTCACGACCGATACCAACGGCGACTCCACTGCGGCAAGCTTCCTGCTGGTCGGGTCGCTGTTCGCCGTTTTCGCCTTCCCGATCTTCCTGCGCGTACAGGAGCGCTCGCCGCGCGGCACGCAGTTCCGCATGATCGACGCCGTCCGGTCGTGGAGCCAGCTGCGTGCGACGGTCGACCACGCGCGACAGACACCCGGGCTGCTGCGGTTCATCGTCGGGCGCTTCTTCTACTCCGACCCGGTGAACACCGTCATCGTGGTGATGAGCGCCTTCGCCACGCAGGCGATCGGCTACACGAGCTCCGAGGCGCTCAATATCCTCCTGCTGCTCACCGTGGTGGCGGTCGTGGCGTCGTTCGGTTGGGGCTGGCTGACCGATAGGATCGGCGCCAAGCGGACCCTGCTCATCGTCCTCGGCTCGTGGACCGCTGGGCTCCTGCTTGCCGGGGTGGTGCTCAATCCGACCACCTTCCTGATCGCCGGGGCGATCCTCGGCTCGGGTCTGGGCGGTGTCGCCGTCACCGATCGGCTCCTGCTGCTGCGCCTGGCCCGTCCGGAGCAGGTCGGTGAGATGCTCGGCCTCTACGGCCTCGCCGGCAAGTTCAGCGCGGTGATCGGACCGATCGCCTACGGGACGATCGTCGGGCTCCTCCTGGGCCCCTTGGGCAAGACCGCCTACCAGGTGGCGATCCTGTCGCTGCTCGGGCTGATGGTGATCGGCTTCCTGATCGTGCGGAAGGTTCCCGAGGGCGTTGCGCACCCGCAGCAGGAGCAGGAGCTCGGTAGACCGGTGGAGCCGGCCATCGTGCCGCCAGGCGAGGCCCCGTGACCCTCGTCGTTGCTCACCGCGGCGCTGCCACCGAGGCCCCGGAGAACACCATGGAGGCCTACCGGCTCGGGGTTGAGGCGGGCGCCGATGCCATCGAACTCGACGTGCACCTCACCGCGGACGGGCAGCTGGTGGTGATTCACGACGAGACGCTGGAGCGAACGACCGATGCGAACGACGCGGTGGCCCGGCTCACCATGGACGAGATCCGCCGAGCCGATGCCGGCTACCGATTCAGCGCGGAGGACGGCTCGTTCCCGTTCCGCGGCAAGGGATTGCGCGTGCCGACGCTCCCCGAGGTGCTCGACTGGCTGCCCGCCGGCGTGGGCCTGGTGGTCGAAGTGAAGGCGCGCGAGGCCACCGAGGCGGCCGTGGAGTTGCTTCGCGGCTCGCGGGTCCGCGCGGCCGGCGCGGCGAGCGTGATCAGCTTTGATCCGGAGGCGATCAACCGCGCCCACGCGCTCGACCCCGGGCTGATGACCGGATACCTGCTCGTCCCGGGCGAGTCCTTCGATCGCGCCCTCACGTTCGCCGTTGAGCACGGGCACGGTGCGGTTCACCCCTGGGAGGGCGACCTGGGACTTGATCCCGCGCCGCTCCTCGTGCAGGCGGTGGCCTATGGACGACAGGTCGGCTGTTACGTCGTCAACGAGCCGGACCGCATGCGACACCTGGCCGCCTATGGCCTGTGGGGCTTCGTGACCGACGTGCCGCGCATCGCGCGCGAGGCGCTCGGGCCGCGCGCAGGCTGACTCGGCCTCCGGTCGTCGCCGTCAACTGACGGAGAGGTCTCCGAGCGCCGCGCGGGCGGCCGCCGGATCGCTGACTCCGAACCCGATGTGCACCTTGTCGCCGTCCATCCCGATCACGAACATGCTCTCCAGGTTGACGCCCGCACTCGCGATCCTGCGGGCGGCATCGGCGAGCGTGCCGGGGCGGTGTTCTAGCGCGGCGACCACCATCGGCGCCTCCCGGTAAGTCCATGGGCGGGAGTCCAGCGCGGCGCGCGCTCCGTCCTCGTCATCGGCGGTGAAGGCAAGCGAGCCGACCGGTCCGGCGGCGATGCCCGCGGTGGCCGTGATATTCACGCCCTCCGCGCCAAGGGCCTCGGCCACCTCCGCCAGGCTGCCCGGTCGATTCGGCAGGTCGACGATGAACACGTGCATCTCATTTCTCCCGCTGCGTCCGCCCGCCGGGAGCACTCGGTGGCGCCCGTGCGCGGTGAAGACGATGAGTGTACGACCGGCTGTCATCATCGCCGGCATGCGACGACACCTGGGATTTGGCATGACAGCGCAGCGTGAGCTTCAAGCGGTCGAGTCCGTCCGGCTGGGTCAACGCCTCGAGGCACTCGGTTACGACGAGCTGTGGGCGAACGACGGGCGACTCTGGTCCGGCCTCGCCACGCTGGCGGCCGCCAGTGGAGGCACCAGTCGGATCGACCTGTGCGTCGGCGTGGTGCCGCTATCAGAACGCACGACCGATTCGATCGCCTCCGAGGTGGCGTCCCTGGGCATCCCCCACGAGCGGCTGGTGCTGGGCGTCGGGACCGGATCGAGTTCGTCGCTGGCACTGGTCCGCGACGCCGTGGCGGACCTCCGGACGCTGCTCCCCGACGTCCGACTCGC
>JBDSIN010000052.1:0-3105 GCA_039917955.1 Candidatus Limnocylindria bacterium | reverse complement strand
TCAGCGCCCGATTCCCGGCACCTCCGTTCCGCAGGCCGCCGCTGAACTCGTTGCTGGTCTGTCGCCACCAGGTGCACCAGCAGTGGCTGAACGCGCCCGACGGTCCGAAGAAGTCGGCCAGCTCTTGCCAGCGGTCGGCGGTGACCGGCCGAACTTCGAGCTTCACGCCGTCAGCCGCGCGCCTCGGACTCCGGCGACGCCTCGTCTCGCGAAACCTCGGGCCATTCCTCGGGGTGGTGGCGCCGGGCCGTCAGTCCCCGGGCGAGGACGAGCACGCCGATGACGATGATGGCCACCGGCATCGCCCATTCGGGCAGTGGCAGGCGCCTCCCGCTGATCCCGATCACGCCCTCGAAGAAGATGAACCCGACGGCGAAGATGCCGAGCGCCGTGACGATCGCCCAGAAGCCGTCGCGGGCCATCTTGACGTTGGCGCTGCGGGTCCCGTACAGGAGCATGCCGATGCCGCTGCCGCCCGGCCCGACCAGCGCCCAGGCGTAGGCCCAGCTCTCCCAGTGGTCGGTGGCGTTCTGGTAGAAGAGAACCAGTCCGACCATGGTCACGATGCTGCCGGAGATGACCAGCCCCTCGCCGCGCCGTTGCATCAGCCCCAGCGCCAGCAGGCCGGCGCCAGGAGCCATCACGTAGAAGGGCCAGGTCGCCTCACCGATGTCGATATTCAGTTGCTCGCTGGCGAAGAAGACCAGCCCTACCACGATCAGGATGCCCCCGAGGATCGCTGATCCGGGGTACCCCCTGCGCGGTGGCGATGGGGGCGTTATCGGTCCAGCGTGCTCATCGGTCATGGACTGATGCTACTGCTCGGCGCAAGCCCCCGTCTTCACCGGGCAAGCACTGATGCGAGCACCGCTGGATCCGCGTTCCGCCCGGTGAGCACCACGGCTGCGCGACGTCCATGCAGGCCTCCCAGCCGTGCGCGCAGGGCCGCGATTCCGAGCGCCCCGCTCCCCTCTACCACCAGGTGGTGCACGCTCAGCGACCAGGCCATCGCGTCGGCGATCTGCTCTTCGTCCACCAGGACCACCTCGTCGAGCAGCTGGCGGCACATCTTCCAGGTGATGCTGTCGCGCTCGATGTTGCCGGCGACACCGTCGGCCAGTGTCGGGGCGATCGGCATCGGCTTGGTGGAATTCGACCCCAGGTAGGCGTACATCGGCGGTGAGGCCGACGGCTGGACGCCCACCAGGCGCAGGCCGGGCTTGACCGCCTTGGCCCACAGACCGATGCCGGCGATCAGCCCTCCGCCGCCAATCGGCACCACGATGGCGTCGCACTCGGGCCAGTCTTCGAGGATCTCGGCGCCGACCGTGCCCTGCCCGGCGATGACATCGGGGTCGTTGTAGGGGTGCACGTAGACGGCGATCCCCGCCGTGTCGCGGCGACGCGCCTCGGCCTCGGCGTCGTCCGAGTCGCGGCCGAACAACTCGACCACGCATCGGTCCGATTCGAGCGCCCGCAGGCGCTCCAGTTTTCCCGGGGAGATGGACTTGCCGACGAGCACGGTGAGCCGCATTCCGTGGCGAGCGGCTGCGGTTGCCACCGCGATCCCGTGGTTGCCGGTGCTGGCGGTGACGAGCGCCACGTCCGACCCCTCGCCCGCGATGAGTGCCACCTTGTTGTGCGCGCCCCGGGTCTTGAAGGAGCCGGTCGGCTGGAGCAGCTCGAGCTTCAGTCGAACCTCCTCGGCGCCACTCTCCGTTGCCAGGGTGGGGGAGTCCTCGAGGGGCGTGTGGAGCGCGATGCCCTCCAGGCGCTTTCGCGCGGCGAGAATGTCGGCGAGGAGGGGGTAGCGGGGCATGCGCCCTAGCCTACGGCGCCGGTCAACGGGCCGCACGCGGGCGCGACCGCCCGCGCTTGAGGTCAGGCGGCGTCGGGCTCGGTTCCGGTCGCCGAGGGGTCTCCGTCAGGGTTTCGCGTGGGATCAGCAATGGACCGCAGGCGGCGGCTGATGCGCATCAGCGAGCCGAGCCGGTCCTCCACGCGCGCACGCTCGACGGGCGTGGCCCAGTGGCGCAGCGTGTAGTCGATCTCATGCTTGTGACGCGTGGCGGTGGTGAACAGCTCCTCGATGCGCACACGCATCTCGTCGTCGGGCGCGGCGGCGAGCGCCCGCGGCCTCGCGTCGAGCACGTCGAGGTAGTACGAGGTGGAGAGTCGGTCGAGATCCTGCCGGGCACCGTGGGCCCACGGCTCCGGCGGTCCGCCGAACCCGTACCTGCGCCATTCCTGCGTAGAGATTACCTGTGTCATCGGTCCTGGCTCGTCTCCGTTGCCGGTTGTTGACGGGTTGCCCATCACCAACGACGGTACCGATCCGGGCGGGATTCCACCACGGGCCGTCCGGGCTATCGGCCGGCGTACCTATGGCGGCTCAGTTGGGCCGGCCGCCTCCGCCGCCTTCGCGATCACCGCCGTCGGAACCGCGGTCGCGGAGGTAGCGCTCGATGTCGGCGATGAGCTCATCGCCCGACGGCGTTCCTGCCGCGTCGGCCACCTCTTCCATGCTCTCGACATAGGTTCGGGTGCGCTCGTCGCCGGAGGTCGCCGCATCCAGCAGGGCACGCGTCTCGAGCGCTCTGCGCCCGAGGTCGCCGATCGGGAGCTCAAGCTCCAGGTAGCGGCCGACGTGTTTGAGCAGCTCGATCGCCGCCGACGGGAAGCTGCCCGATGCGTAGTGGGGGACCTGCGCGAAAAAGCCGACCGCGGGGATCCCGGCGCCGGAGATGGCGAGCTCCAGCACAGACAGAGCCGCGGCCGGAACACGCAGGTGGCCGATCGGGCCCTGGTTGATGCCGGCGGGCAGCAGCCCCGGGGCGGATGCAGTGCCGAGCACCGGTACCGGGCGCGTGTGGGCCACGGTCGCCGGAATCGCTCCCATGCTCACCCAGCTGCTGACCTGCAACCGCCTGGCCAGGGTCACGACGTCGGCGGCGAGCTCGCGCCAGGCGTAGTCGGGTTCGGCACCGGTGAGCACCAGCAGGTCACGATCCCCGATGCGCGTGGCGGTCAACTGGAGCTGTGGCCACTCCAGGTCGATGAGCTTCCCGTCGATGATGTCGAGCGTCGGGCGTCGCGCTCGGAAGT
>JBDSIN010000051.1:0-4537 GCA_039917955.1 Candidatus Limnocylindria bacterium | reverse complement strand
GAAAGAGGGGCCGATTGGCCCTGTGGACTGCCATGGCGGCAACACATCATCGGCCCGTGAACCGTGGAGGGCGGATCGGCGGCCTGGCGTGGCGTAGCGCGATCGCCGCGTCGCTCATTCCCGGCATCTTCCTGGCGGCGCCGAGCAGCGGCGCGCTTCTCTTCTTCGCGCCGTACGCGGTGGTGGGGGCCGTTCTCGTCACCCGGCGGCCGCGCAACGCGGTCGGATGGCTATTGCTGGCGGCAGGCTGGGTTTACGTTTTCGCCGACCGCAGCATCCCCTCGGCCGGGCCGCTGATTGCCGGCACCGCGAGCTGGCAGGACCAGCTGCTGGCCTGGCTGGGCGGCTGGGCGGCGCAGGCGGTGTTCACGCTCTTCTTCGCCGTGACCATCCTCTTCCCCGAAGGCAGGTTGCCGGTCGGAAGACGGGGCATCGCGGTCCGCCTCGCGCTGGGCGCATCGGCTGCCATGGTGGTGCTGGTGGCCGTCCTGCCCCGCATCAGCGTCAACGCCAAGGACGCCCCGGACGGGATCTTCGCCCCAAACCCGTACGCGCTGCTGCACGGCGACTTCTGGGACCAGGTCACGCCGGAAGCGCTGCTATTCGTTGCCCTTGCGATGCTGGTGGTCGGGGTGGTGCTGATGGGGGTACGCCTCTTCCGGGCGCGGGACCTGGAGCGGCAGCAGCTGCGCTGGGTGATGACCAGCCTGGCGCTGATCACGCTGACCATAGTGAGCGCGGTGGTGCTGGGCAGCCTATTTGCCGGGGTGGGCGACCTGGCCTGGTATCCCGTGGTGCTGGCCCTGCCGCTGCTGCCGGTGGCGGTGGGCGTGGCGGTGCTGCGCTACCGCCTCTACGAGCTTGACCTGATCATCAGCCGATCGATCAGCTACCTGCTGCTTACCGCGCTGCTGGCGGGCACCTATGCCGCCGCCGTCTCGCTTGTCCAGAAGGTCTTTGTGCAGATAACCGGGGACCGCTCAGACGCGGCGATCGTGATCTCCACGCTGCTGCTGGCATCGGTCTTCACCCCGATCCGCAAGTGGCTGGAAGCGGCGGTTGATCGACGTTTCAAGCCGGTCCACGACATCCCCGCGGCCGCGGTCGCCGAGGCCTCCGACGGGCTGACCTCGGTCTCGCTGCACGAACTGGCCGACTGGGAGACGCGCATGGAGCTGATCGCGCAGCGGGTCTTCGACGAACGTCAGGGCGCCGCGGTCACGCGCGGCGCGGAGTCAATGGGGGACGGCTAGCGTCTCTCCCGCTTGTTCCACCGGGCGGATCCAACGATCAAGCAGGGCCGAGTTAGGTATCCCGATTTCCACCGCGCGAGATTCGCAACCCCTACCTGGCCGCATTAGTGCCGGCGTGGGTCGATGGTTGATCGCTAGATCCATGGGGCGGAACACCGCCCACCCAACCTTCGGTATGGCTACGTTTCGTCAGCGTCGAAGCGCAGCGTACCCACTGCGGAGCCCGCGCCCAGGTACGACTCGAGTCCCTCCTCGAGCGGCGTCAGTCGGCGCGGCATGCGCTCCATCAGCGGACCCAGGTCCACCGTGGCGGGCTGGTTGATGAAGTCGATCGCGTCGGGGGTGAGCGGCGGCGACGGCAGCACCGTGAGTGGCACGGCCGCCAGCTTGAGGAGCAGTGACGGACCAGGCGCGATCACTCGACGGATTCCGGCCACCCGCAGGGCGTGGGCGATGATCTGCCGCATGCTCAGCGTCTCCGGGCCTCCGACCTCGAAGACCTGCTCGTCAGCGGCCGGATCAACCAGGCTGTCCGCGGCCAGCCGGCCGATGTCGTCAATGAAGACTGGCGCGAGCTGCTGGCCACCGAAGTTGGTCATCGGGACGAACTGGAGCTGACGGGCGAAGCCGATGAACCGGTTCAGCGAAACGTCACGCGGCCCGAAGATCCAGGTCGGGCGGATGATCGTCCAGCCCAGGCCACTGCCGCGAATCGCCTCCTCCGCTCGCCACTTGGCACGGAACCAGTGGCGCTGCGCATCGGGCGCAGCGCCCGCACCGGAGAGGTAGACCAGTCGCTTGACGCCCGCCTGTCGGGCGGCGGCGACCAGTCGCTCCGTCCCGCCGGCGTCCACCTCCATGAACGTCTGCCCGCGCCGCGGCGCTTCCATCGGTGAGTTGCGGAAGGCGAGCGCGATGACCAGGGCATCGACACCTGCCAGCGCGTCGGGGAGGCCGTCTTCGCGGCTGACGTCCGCCGGCCGGACCTCCACCCGGTCCGGCAGCGGCCCGCGGGCTGCGTTCCCCTGGCGGGAGAGAACGATGACTCGGTGGCCGCGAGCATCCAGTTCGGCGGCGATGCCGCCTCCCACGAAGCCGCTCCCTCCGGCGACGGCAACGGTGAGCGGTCGTTCATTCGGCTGGGCCTCCCTGAAGATCGAGCGGATGGTGCGGGCGCGATGTCGGAAGACCTCCTCGAGCTGCGGTCGAACCAGCAGCCCGTGCGCCAGCTCGCTCAGCGGCGCGAGGGGTAGCCGATACTCGACCTCGTCGACCACCCGAGTCGCATCTCCTTCGGCCACGAAAGAGTGGCGATGTTCCCAGGACCGATACGGGCCTTTGCGCTGGATGTCGCGGAACCCGTTCGGCGGGTCGTACTCGGTGATCAGGCTCCGCCAACCCGTCGGGATGCCGAGCAGCGGGCGAACGCGGTAGTCGATCTCCAGTCCGTTGCGCATGTCGGTGTCGGTCGATCGAAGCTCGAACCCCATGCTGCGCGGCGTGATCCGACCCAGGTTCTCGGGGCGCGAGAAGAACGCGAACACCTCGTCGAGAGGTCGCTCAACCAGGAGGCTGGCCTGGATGCGGTGGCTAGCCATCGGCTTGGCCCGGGGCGGAAGCGCGTTGATGGGTGAACGTCACGAGGGGTCCATGGTACGTGTCCTGCAGGTCCCGGCGAACCTCCTCGCGGCGGTGCATCTGCTGCGCGCCAGGCTTGGCTGACCTGGCGTCCTCGGTCCAGTTCCACCGGGCGGATCGAACGATCAAGCACGCCCGACTTAGGTATCCCGATTCCCACCGGGCGAGATTCGCGAGCCCTACCTGGCCGGTTTAGGGCCGATGGTTGATCGTTAGATCCGTGTGGTGGAAAAGCGTGGAACAGCCACACACCGGAGGCCGGAGGGCCCGCTACCCCAGCCCAAGTCCCAGGTCGATCCGCACCGACTCCCGCAGCACGGCCAGCGGCAACGCTCCGTGGCCGAGCACGGCGTCGTGGAAGCGGCGAAGGTCGAAAGCGGAACCGAGCGCGGCCTCGGCATCGGCCCGCAGCGCCCGGATCTCCAGCTGGCCGACCTTGTAGGCCAGGGCCTGTCCGGGCCAGCCGATGTATCGGTCCACCTCGTTGGCGATGTTGTTGAGTCCCAGGGCGGTGTGCGACGCCATGAAATCGATCGCCAGCTGGCGTGGCCAGCCGAACGCATGCATGCCGGTGTCGACCACCAGGCGTGAGGCGCGCCAGGCGTCGAAGCTGAGCATCCCGATCCGGTCGAGGTCGCCGGAGTAGAGGCCCATCTCGTCGGCAAGCCGCTCGGCGTAGAGGCCCCAGCCCTCGACAAAGGCGGTCGTCTCGCCGTGACGTCGGAAGGCGGGGAGGTGCTCCAGCTCCTGCGCGATCGCGACCTGCAGGTGGTGCCCCGGCACCGCCTCGTGGAAGGCGAGCGCCTCGGCTTCGTACCGAGGCCGCGTGGTGGGCGCCGAGGTGTTGATGTAGTAGCGCCCCGGGCGACTGTCGTCGCGTGAGGGATCTCGGTAATAGGCGATGGTCGAGTGCTCCTCCTCGTGCGGGAGCATGCGCACCACCTCACACTTGGCCTGTGGAAGGCGCCCGAACCAGGCTGGAATGGCGGCCACGGCACGAGCCAGCGACTGTTCGGCGACCATCGCGACCTCGTCAGCCGTCGAGAAATGGACCGATGGATCCGCGCGCAGCGCGGCGAGGGTCGCGGCCAGGTCTGCGGTCCCCAGGACGCGACCGCCGAGCTCGGTGATCTCGGTGTCGATCCGCTGGATCTCGGCCAGGCCGACTGCGTGCAACTCCTCCGGCGACCGGTCGAGCGTGGTGTGCGCCCGCGCCAGGCGGGCGTACGTCTCGGCGCCACCGGGGAGGTGGCAGATGCCGACTCGATCCTCCTCGCGCGCCGCGGGCAGGGCCTCGCCACTGAGGAACTCCCGGTAGCGGGCGAAGGCAGGCCGCAGGCCGTCGCGGATCGTCGCGGTGAGGTCCACGGCCCAGCCGTCGTCGACTGCGGCGGGGACCGCACCGACCGGCTCGAGCAGCGGCCAGTCCGCCACGGGACGCGCCAGCAGGGCATCGAGCTGGGAGATCACCCGCCGCACGGAGCCGGCCACCGGAGAGCGCCCCTCCGAGAGGCCGCGGCGCAGCTGCACCACCAGCTCGTCGATCCACGGCCCCATCGCCCGCCAGCGGCCGAGCATGGCAGCGGCATCCTCCTCGGAACGAAGCGGCTGGTACGAGGGGATGTCCATGAACGACGCCTGCGGAC
>JBDSIN010000050.1:0-14437 GCA_039917955.1 Candidatus Limnocylindria bacterium | reverse complement strand
CCCTGCTCCTCCTCCTGCTGATCCTGCTGCCGGGCATGGCCACCGCGGCGTACGCCGCCTTCATGCGTTTCCCGTCGCAGATCGCCGCCGCGAACGACGAGATCCGGCGGCGACGCTTCGTCCCGCCGCCGCGCCGCGACGTGCGGGAGCGCCACAAGCCGACCCCCGCGGGTCGCCGACGCCGCCACCGCTGAACCGCGCCTTCCCGGGCGCAGAACTCACGCGGGCCTGGCGGCCTTGATGACAGCGCTGTGCATCCCGTCGCCGACCAGGTGGGTCGAGATGACGGAGACATCGGTCAGTCCGACTTCGCGAAGGGCCGATGCGTACTCACTGAACGAGAGTGCCCCGGCGATGCAGCCAACGTAGCTGCCGCGCTCGGCGCGCTGCTCCGCCGTCAGGGAGTCGTCGGCCACGACGTCGCTGATCCCGACGCGACCGCCCGGCCGCAGCACCCGCGCGATCTCTCGGAAGACCGATGGCTTGTCCGCGGCGAGGTTGACGACGCAGTTGCTGATCACCACGTCGATGCTGTCCGCCGGCAGCGGGATCGCCTCGATGGTGCCCTTCAGGAACTCCACGTTGGTCGCCCCGGCCTCGGCCGCATTGCGCCGCGCGAGCGCCAGCATCTCATCGGTCATGTCCAGGCCAAACGCGCGTCCGGTGGGACCGACGCGCCGGGCGGAGAGCAGGACGTCGATCCCGCCGCCCGACCCCAGGTCGAGCACCCGCTCACCGGGGCGCAGCTCCGCAACGGCGGTCGGGTTGCCGCAGCCGAGTGACGCCATCACCGCGGCGCTCGGGAGCTCATCGCGCTCGAGGGCTGAGTAGAGGTCCGGCCCGAAGCCCGGCTCGTCGCAGCACGCGTCGCCACAGCAGGCCGAGGTCTCACTGCGCTCCAGCACCCGGAGCGCGGACTGCGCGTAACGCTCGCGCACCATCTCGTGAATCAGTTCGGTCATGAGTGTTTACTCCTTGGGTCGCTTGGCTCTAGGAGAGCGGGATCAGGCCGGCCAGGCTGGCGGCGACGCTCGCCCAACGGTGCGAGAAGTCGGGGGCAAGGCGGTAGTAGATGTACGTTCCGCGTCGCTGCGTGGTGACCACACCGGCCTCGCGCAGCACCCGCAGGTGGTGGCTCACCGTCGGCTGGCTGACGCTGCAGCACTCGGTGAAGTCGCAGGCGCACACGGCTTCGGCGTTGGCGTCGGCGGCGAGCTGGCGGACGATCGCCAGCCGCACCGGGTCGGCGATCGCCTGGAGGAGCTCGACATCGGGATCGGCGTTCTTCACAGGCACAGTATATCGACGGAAGTCAATATATGCCCACCGGTGCGCACGCGGTTTGCGTCAGTGCAGCGCCGGCTTTCCAGCCACGAGAATGCCGAGGCCCGGAGCCCGGCGCGCAGCTGCCGCCGTACTACGTGGAGTGCTACATCCGTACCGATGCCCGTCTGGGAGCCGGGGTTCGAGCCGTTCTGGCGCCGCGGTAGCACCCAGAGTGATAAAGGGGCGCTCCTTGAGGCCCCGAGGCGCCGATGTAGCACGGTGAGTAGTAGCCGCGCGCAGGGCACGATGAATGGCGATCGCCGGCATCAGTGCACCTCTCCGTCGCGACGCGGATCGGGCTGTGGGTGGCGGCCGAGCGCTTCGCCGATCGCGTGGCGAGCCTCTTCGTCCAGGGTGGGCAGCACGACGCGGGTTCGAACGATCAGGTCGCCCCGGTCGGGCGCCCCGGCGGCGGTACCGCTCGCGCTTCGTCCGCGCTTCGGCAGCCCCTTGCCGGCCACGTGGATCTCCTGCCCGTTCTGCGTGTTCGGGCGCACCCGCAGTTTCACCGTGCCGGTGAGTGTAGGGACCGGCACCTCGGCGCCCAGCAGCGCCTCGGCGAGCGTAAGCGCGAGTTCGGTGACCAGGTTGGCGCCGCGCCGTTCGAACCGCGGGTCCGGCAACTGGCGTACGGTGATCTCCACGTCGCCGGCGGGTCCGCCACCGCGCGCCGGGACCGCACCGCGCAACCGGATCTTCGCCCCATCGGCTATGCCGGGCGGGATGGAGACCTGGAGGCGCCGCCCATCGACGGCGACCATCCGTTGCGCGCCGCGGGCGATCTCTGCAAGCGTTACCTCGGCGGTGGCATGGGCCAGGGCGACCTGGCGAAGGGGCTGAGCGGATCGACCTGCGGCACGCGACTGGCCACCGAAATTGATGCCTCCGCCGCCAGCGCCGCCAGCGCCGCCTCCGCCGCCAGCGCCGCCAGCGCCGGATCCCCCTCCCGCGAAGAACGCGCGGAAGAAGTCGCTGAAGCCGCCAACGTCGCCGGCAGCGCCTCCACCAGCGCCACCGCCACCCCCGAACCCGCCGAGGTCCTCCAGGTTGACCCGTCGTGTCTCCCAGCGGACACCGCCGGGAGCACCGCCGAAGCCTCCCCAGTCGGTCGCACCACCGCCGAAGCCGGTCCGGTCGTACGCCTGCCAGTTGGCACCGAGCTCGTCGTACTGCTTTCGCCTGGTCGGATCGGAGAGGACGGCGTGCGCCTCGTTGGCGTCCTTGAAACGGCGCTCGGCGGCCGCGTCATCGGGGTTGCGGTCCGGATGGAGCTCACGCGCGAGACGGCGATAGGCCTTCTTGATGTCGGCCTGCGACGCCGTCTTCGGCACGCCCAGCAGGGCGTAGTAGTCCTTGTACTCCATCGGGACCCCCTGACCGATACCGGCTAGGCGGTGCTCGCTGGCGGCTGCTCGACCGGGGCCTCGCCGCCGGGGATCGGCAGCACCGGATCGGCGGGCGACCGCTTTGACCCGCGTCCCGAGCGGCCCGACGGCGGAGCGACGCGCTTCTGCCGCGCGGCGCGCTCGGCCTTGATGCGGGCCGCCGGTCGCGGCGCATCGATCAGCGCCTCGGCCAGGACCTGGTCCATCGTCTCGACAGCGATCAGCCGCAACTGGCTACGCACCTCCTCCGGCACGTCCACGAGGTCCTTCTCGTTGCGCTTCGGGATGAGGACCGTCTTGACACCGGCCAGGTGCGCGGCCAGCAGCTTGCTCTTCAGCCCCCCGATGGGCAGCACGCGCCCGCGCAGGGTGATCTCGCCGGTCATCGCCAGGTCGCGCCGTACCGGTCGCCCGGTGAGGAGCGATGCCATGGCGGTGGCCATCGTGACGCCGGCCGACGGGCCGTCCTTGGGAGTCGCCCCGGCCGGGACGTGGATGTGCAGGGTCTGCTTCTCGAAGACGGTCGGGTCGATCCCCAGCTCCTTGGTCCGCGCGCGGATGTACGACAGGCCGGCGCGCGCCGACTCCTTCATCACGTCGCCCAGCTGGCCGGTGAGGATGAACTCATCCTTGCCCTCCATGCGCGTGGCCTCGATCTGGACGATGTCGCCGCCCGCATCGGAGACGACCAGCCCGGTGGCCATTCCGACCTGGTCCTCGGCATCCAGCTCGCCGTAGTCGAAGCGTGCCGGACCGAGATAGGTCTCCAGCTCATCGGGCTTGACCACCACCTTGACCGATGCGTCACCGACCACCTTGCGCGCCACCTTGCGCGCAACGTTGGCGATCTCGCGCTCGAGGTTGCGGACCCCCGCCTCGTGGGTGAAGGCCTGGATCAGCCGCACCAGCGCCGGTTCGGTGAAGGCCAGGTTCTCGGCCGTCAGCCCGTGGTTCTCCAGCTGCTTGGGCATCAGGAAGCGCTCGGCGATCCGCAGCCGCTCGAGCTGGGTGTAGCCGGGCAACGGGATCATCTCCATCCGGTCGCGGAGGGCGGCCGGGATGGTGTCGACCATGTTGGCGGTCGCGATGAAGAGGACCCGCGACAGGTCGAACGGCACCTCCAGGTAGTTGTCCTGGAAGCTGTTGTTCTGCTCGGGATCCAGCACCTCCAGCAGCGCCGATGACGGGTCGCCGCGGAAGTCCATCCCCACCTTGTCGATCTCATCGAGCATAAAGACCGGGTTGCTGCTGCCGGCCGTCTTGATGCTCTGGATGACACGCCCCGGCAGGGCACCGATGTAGGTGCGCCGATGACCACGGATCTCGGCCTCGTCGTGGATGCCGCCCAGGCTCATCCGCACGAACTTGCGGCCCATGGCGCGGGCGATGCTCTTGCCGAGCGAGGTCTTGCCGACGCCGGGCGGGCCGACGAAGAGCAGGATCGGGCTGCGAATCTTATCGGCCAGCTTGCGCACGGCCATGTATTCGAGGATCCGTTCCTTGGGCTTCTCGAGGCCGTAGTGGTCCTCGTTGAGCACCTTCTCCGACTCGTCGAGGTCCAGGTTGTCATCGGTCTGGACGCCCCACGGGAGGGAGATGAGCCAGTCCACGTAGGTGCGGATGACGCCCTGTTCGGGGGAGGCGGACGGGATCCGGTTCAGCCGCTCGACCTCCTTGAGGGCCTTCTCCTTCACGTCGTCGGGCATGGCCGATTCCTCGACCTTGCGCTTCAGCTCACCCGCCTCGGCCACGGCCGGGTCGTCCTCACCGAGCTCCTTCTGGATCGCCTTCATCTGCTCGCGCAGGATGTATTCGCGCTGGGTCTTGTCCATCTCGGACTTGACCTCGCTCTGGATGCGACCCTTGAGCTCCAGGACCTCGATCTGCTTGGCCAGAAACTGGCCGACCATGCGCAATCGCTCGGCGACGTCGATCGTCTCAAGCAACTGCTGGCGCAGCTCGGTGGACATGTCGGGGCTGTACGCGGCCATATCGGCCAGCAGGCCGCCATCGGTGATATTGCGGGCGGCGACGGCGACCTCCGGCGGAACCGATGCGCCCGAGCTGACGTACTGCTCGATCTGACCCTGGACAGACGCCATCAGCGCCTCGACCTCGAGGGTCTTCTCACTCTCCTCGCTGATCATCTCGACCCGCGCCTCGAGGTGCGGCTCGGTCTGCACCAGGTCGAGCAGGCGGATGCGGCGCTGCCCCTGAACGATGGCACGGATGGTGCCGTCCTGGAGGCGGATCACCTGGGCGATCTTGGCGAGCGTGCCGATGCTGTACAGCTCGTCGATCGAGCCGACCTCTTCGGTGTCGCTGGAGCGCTGGGTGATGAGCGCCACCGGCTGCGAGGTGCGCACGGCGCGGTCGATCGCCTTGACGCTGCGGTCGCGGCCGACCTGCAGCGGGACGATCATCTCCGGGAAGATGACGGTGTCGCGCAGCGCGACGAGGGGAAGCACCTGGATCTGGTCGACCAGCTGGTCGGCCTCTTCGGTCTGCTCGGGCTCGGTTGCCGGCGTGATGTCGGGCTTGTCTTCGGTGTTCAGTTGCGTGTCCCTTCGGTCGCGGCGACGGCGGGCTCCGGCTCGCCCTCTTCGACGTATCGCTCGACATCGCCGTCCTCGAACAGATCGTAGACGCGGATCTTGCCCAGCGCTTCGAGCTGCAGGATGACCTTGACGCCCGCCAGGTTGACCCCCTGGCGTCGGGTCAGGAAGCGGATGATACGCACCCGCCGGATATCTGCCTCAGAGTAGAGGCGGAGGTTGTTGCGACGCTGTGGACAGAGGAGGCCCTCCTCCTCGTAGATCCGCAGCGTGCGCGGGTGAACGCTCGTCAGCTCAGCGGCGATGCTGATGATGTACCGCGGCCGCCCGGAGTCGCGAATCGAGCTCATCTTGCCATCGCTTCCGGTGAACTCCCGAGCCTCGTCAGCATGCCCCGGTGGAACCCGGGCCGATGCAACGGCGATACCCTAGACCCTGACAATGACGTTGTCAAGGGATATACCCGTGTCTCAGTCAGATCGGCGCAGCGTCGCACGCAGCCGGGCGAGCCTGCTCGGCACGCGTCGCTGCTCCTGGGCGGTGAGCGGCGCGCAGGCGTACCGCACGAGCTGGTAGGCGGCGGCGAGTCGAGGGAGGGCGGAGCCGGAGAGTCCCTCCTCGCGCACTCGGCCCGCATGGATGGCTGGCGACTCGGACGAGTGGCGCGCCCATCGGCCGTCTCGTTCAAGCGCCTCGAGGGCGGCCAGGTAGGCGCCCGCGGGATCGGCGATCGACGGCCTCCGAGCCGTGCGCGGCGGTGCGGCCGGGGCCGGAAGGTGCTCACGTGGCGGGATGACGATCGATCGCTCCTCGAAGGCATCGGCCTGGCTGAACCGGTACCGCCGACGCTCCTGCCAGCGCAGGTACAGGACGACCGCCAGGAAGATGAGCTCGACGGCTGCCAGCAGGGCGACGATGCCGTAAAAGATCCAGGTCGGCGCGTCGCTGACCACCTCGGACGGATCGACCGCCAGGTTCGGCAGGGCGAACGTCGGCAGCGTGATGTTCTCCGGCAGGAGGGGCCGCAGCAGCTCGGTGAGTGCGGCGACCACCACGATCAGCGGTGTCGAGGCGAGAAGCAGCGCCAGCAGGATCGCGCGCAGTGGACCGATGAGCACCGTCAGCAGCGCCTTGGCCGGCACTCCCATGAACGCCGCCGCCGGAATGCCGGCCAGGGTCAGCCCCACCGCCACGCCGAGCACGAGCAGGAGCCACGATCGATTCGTCTGCCAGTCGCTGCCGGTCGCAGCTCGTACTGCCTCGAGCCGCGCGAGCCCGACCGCGGTGAACGCCGAGCCGACGAAGATCAGGGTGCCCATGAACGCCGCGGCGGTGAAGGCAGCCTCGGCTGGGCCGGTGGTCACCACGTGCCCGATCAGCCACGGTGCCGCCAGCCCCGGCACGGCCCATCGCAGGAGTTGCGCTGCCTGGGCGTCGTCGTCCTCGGGCGAGCGATGCGTCTCCCCGCGCCAGATGGCCACGGCCCCGATCCAGCCCGCCGCGTGCGTCGAGATGGCCGCGGTCAGGTGTCCGTCAATGAGCAGGCCGCGCACGTCGGGGTCGAGGAACCAGGCGGCGGCCCCCCCGGCCACCGCGACCAGGGGGAGGCCCACTGCATCGGCAATCGTCCCGGTCCAGCGGCGTCGGCGACCCCACAGCATGCCCGCGGTGGCGAGCAGCGCGAACTCGAGCGGCCCGACGCGCGGGATCCCGCCGGCGAGCGCCTGGAGCGCGGCGTAGACGACCGCCAGCCAGCCGCCCTCGGCCAGCACCTGCGCGGCGGGAAGCAGGAACCTAACCTGCCAGGACGAGCGCATCGGCCTCCTCCCATCCGGGGTCAAGCGTTGCCGATGCAGCCCGGATCCCGTGGCGCCGCACCGTGGCCGCGTGCGTCGCGCCGTCTGCACCGAGTGCCACGTGCTCGACGCGATAGCCGCTGCGTGCCAGCCGCTGCATGGCGGGCAGGTACGCCCGCGGGTCACGCGCGGACAGGGTCAGGACCGTGCCGCCGGGCGGGAAGCGCCTGGTCAGCCACGTGAGCAGCTGCGGGTACGGTCGCGAGCTGATTGGCCCGATGCGGGCCAGGAACTCCACGGTACGCGCCAGCTGGCCGTGCGCCGCCTGGGGCCCGAGGTAGGCAACCTGTTGGATCGTGCCGGTGAAGCTCGCCGCCGCGATGCCGCATGACGCGCCATCGGCCAGCAACTGTCGGGAAAGGGAGGCGGCGGCGACGCACAGCCCCTCGAACGCCTCGTCGTCGTAGGTCATCTCCCAGTGCGGGCCGGAGATCGTCTGCACGTCCAGCGCGACGATCACCTCGCGACCCCGGGCCGGCTCGTACCGGCGGCTGACGGTCGTGCCGAGACGGGCGGTGGCGCGCCAGTGAATCCGGCGCAGCGAATCGCCGGGCTGGAACGGCCGCACCCCGCCATAGAGTGTGGGATCCGCGAAGAGCGACCGATTCGCCCGTCGCTCACCGATGGGAGCCGCGTTCCGGGTGGCCATCCGCAGCGGCACGCCGCGCGGGCCGACGACCAGCGACGCCTCGCTCGGTTCTGCGCCGGCGGCGGCATCCCGGCCGAGGATGTCGCGGACGCGCAGCCGCGCCGGACCCAGGTCGTAGACGCCCCGGCGCCGCGCCTCGAGGTGGAAGTGGCGCACCACCCGCTCGAACCAGGCGAGCGCCCAAGCGTTGTGCAGCACCCGGCGCCCGAACCGTTCGTCGTCGCGCTCCAGCACGGGCCGTTCGCGCACGGAGATGCCGTCGGTGATGAGGTCGTCGGCAGCGATCCAGGGGAGCGGCAGCGGCTTCCGATTCCAGATCGTCACATCGAGCGAGACGGTGTCTCCGGCCACGGCCCGGGTGGCTCCGAGAGACCGCGAATAGACGACCTGGCCCATCCCGTAGCGGGTCCACAAGCGGGTGAGCGAGGCATACCCGAGCGTCACCGCAGCGACCAGGAAGAGGCCCGGCGCCGTTGCGATCACCCCCGCGACGATCATCACCGCAACCAGCGCCAGCCAGCCGCTCATGGCGGTCGTCGCGCCTAGTCGGCGTCGCCGGCGAGCGGCACCGGGGTGGCGGCGAGGACCGCGTCGATCACGCCGCTGACCGTCGCGCCGCGCAGTTCGCGGTCGATATCGAGCAGGACCCGGTGGTCGAGGACAGCGTGCGCCATGGCACGCACGTCGTCGGGGAGCGTGAAGGCGCGTCCATCGAGGAGCGCCCATGCCTGGGCCGCGCGGTACAGCGCCACGCTGCTGCGCGGGGAGGCGCCCAGGCGCAGGTCAGGATGATCTCGGGTGGCACGCACCAGCGCCACGAGGTAGGCCTCCACGTCCGGGCTGACCGTAACGACGCGGGCGGCGCCCCGCAGTGCGCTCAGCTCCTCGGGGTCGGCGACCCGGGCGACGGCATCGAGCGGCTCCTCTGAAGCCTGGTAGCGCCGCGCTATGGTCCGCTCGCCGTCCTCGTCGGGATAGCCGAGCGAGATGCGCAGCAGGAATCGGTCGAGTTGGGCCTCCGGGAGCGCGAATGTGCCCTCCAACTCGATCGGGTTCTGGGTGGCCAGCACCACGAACGGGTCGGGGAGCGGCCGGGTGACCCCTTCGGCCGAGACCTGGCGCTCCTGCATCGCCTCCAGCAGCGAGGACTGTGTGCGCGGCGTGGCACGGTTGATCTCGTCCACCAGCAGGACGTTGGTGAAGACGGGGCCCGGCACGAATCGGAAGTCCCCATGGTCGAGGATGCTGCTCCCGGTAACGTCGGTGGGGAGCAGATCAGGCGTCCCCTGCACGCGGGCAAACGTCAGCCCCAGCGCCTGCGAGAAGGCCCGGGCCAGCAGCGTCTTGCCGACCCCCGGCACGTCCTCCAGCAGTGCGTGCCCATCGGCCAGGACGGCGGTGGCCAGCATCCGGAGCGGCAACTGTGCACCGACAACCGCCTTCCCGACCGCCTGGTCGAGGTCGTGAAGGAATCTCCCGCCCAGCGCGGCAATGGTGCGGCCGGAATCGGTGGTCGGGTCGTGGCCTTCGGTCATCTGCCTATCGGTATCCCTTCAGGGTGTCTCGGCGTTCACAACGATCCATCGTTCACTCCCGAATGGTGCGGCGTCGGCGACCAGGGTCAGCCTCAGGATCTCGGCGACGGGGACCGGCACGAGCTCGGTGGTGCCGAAGATGCCCAGGAACGAGGCCGCGCGGCGCTCATAGCGCACCAGCTCGGCGACCGCGGTTGCCCGGCGCTCTCCGTCCGCCGCGATGTGGACGCGGAGGCCGCGAAGCAGAACGTCGGCGTGCGCGCATTCCGCAGCGGGGTCCAGCGCACAGGCCGCGGCGAGGCTCGCGACGGCTGCGTCGGCTGCATGGGTCAGCGTGGCCGGGTCGGCTGCGAGCCCCTCCTCCCAGACGGCGCGACCGTCCGCCACGTCCGGCCACGCGGTCACGAAGCGGTCCACGACCGCGGCCGGTGACGCTGCGGCTCCGGCGACGAGCCAGAAGCCGGTGCCCCACATCAGCATCGGGATCGTCAGCCAGACCAGCGCGGCCGCCGGGGATCCGTTCCCGGTACCAGCGACCTCTGGGTCCGTGACCTGGGCCTGGGCCGCGCGGTAGGCGAAGGCGGCCTGTGTCGCCCACAGCGCAAGGAATGCCGCCCCTGCCAGGAACGGGAGCAGATACCACGACGTGTCGCCGAACGTGAGCGAGAGGAAGACGACGCCCGCAATGGCTGCGCTCTCGGTGGCCATCCAGGCAAGACCGATCACCCGTCGGCCCAGCGCCAGGTCCCCGAGCCCCCAGGCCACGAGCGCCAGGCGCAGAGCCCTGGCCTCGCTCACTCTCCGATGAGCAGGCTGCGCAGCTCCGCCTCGTGCTCCGCCGATGTGATCGCCAGCACGCTGTCGCCCACCCGCAGGGCGGTGTCGCTGCGCGCGGCGAGGGCGCGGTCATCGCGGACGATGACCGCGATGGTGCTCCCCTCCGGGAGTTCGAGGTCACGCAGCATCCGCCCGATCGCTGGGGAAGAGGCGTCGAGCTGCGCTTCGACGACCTGCACGTCGCCGCCCTCGAGCTCGGCCAGGTGCAGCAGGTCGTGGATCGGAATCTCGTGCTCGATGACGGCCAGGATGGCCCTCGTCGGGCTGACCGTGTCGTCGATCGCGAGACGACGGAAGAGCGCCTCGTTCTTCGGGTTGTTGACGCGCGCGATGGCCCGCGGCACGTTGAAGCGCATCTTCGCCACCTGGCATGCGACCAGGTTGTCCTCGTCGTCGCCGGTGACCGCCGCGACAACATCGGCGCGGGCCATGCCGGCCTCGGCCTGGTAGCGGCCCTCACACCCGTCGTTGGGGATCACGATGCTGCCCAGCTCGTCGGCGATGCTGCGGGCACGCGACGGGTCCTTCTCGATCATCACCACCTCGTGCCCAGCTGCGAGCAGCTCCTTGGTGAGGTAGTAGCCGACGTTGCCGCCGCCGATGACGACCACATACATCGGTCAGTTCTCCTCGGTCGTGGCGGCGGCCTGGGCGGATGCCCGCGAACCATGCGGCGGGATCCCCTGCCGCGGCTCGGCGGTGGGTGGCTCGACGGCGCCGTTGGTGGCTTCGGCGCCCTCGATGGCGGCGAGGACCAGGGCATCGGCCAGCACAACGGTCCGGCAGATCGTCTCCAGCCCAAGGGTGCGGTACGCCTCTGCGCGCAGAGGATCGTTGATCTTGGCGATCACCCGGGGGATGCCGAAGGTGTGCTTGCCCAGTTGTGCGCCCATCGCGTTGCGGTTGTCCCCCTCGGTGAGCGCCATCAGCAGCTCCGCCATCTCGGCGCCGGCGCCCCGCAGCACGTCCTCGTCGGTTCCGCTGCCGCGCACCGTGACTCCGCCGAAGGTGCTCGGCAACCGATTGAAGGCACGCTGCTCGACGTCGATCACGGTGACGTGGTCGCCTCGCTCGTCCAATTTCGCCGCGGTCATCGCGCCCACTCGACCGCAGCCGATGATGATCACTCTCATGGTGCGTGTGCCAACTCCTCTGTCTCGGCTCGCAGGCACCAGACCGGCGCCGTCGAGTTGCGCATGACGTACGGGACCGTGCGTCCCGCGTCCCAGCCTCCGCCGAAGCGTGTCTTATAGCGTAGCCCCATCACGATCAGGTCTGCCCGCTGCTCGGCGGCGTCGTCCACGATCGCAGCTCCGGCGACGCGCGCCTGGGAGATGCCCGTGCGAACCTGGATCTCCTGCTCGAGCAGGAAGGCCTCCCCGCGGCCGAGCACCTCGTCGGCAAAGGCCACCGCCGTCGGGTCCTGGGCGTCGAGCTGCCGCTCGAAGGGCACCTCGATCACGTGGAGCAGCGCAGCCTGCCCCTCGGAGCCGGCGAGCAACATGGCGGTGAGCCGCAGGGCGGCGTCGTCGGCCTCGGTGCCGGCAAGGGGGACGAGGATGCGCTCGAAGACGAGCAGCGCGGGTCGCTTCTCGCGACGGCCGAAGATCATGTGACCGATATCCTACGGCGCGCCCGTGGGCGCCGGGACCTCGATGACACCGTCGACGATGAACTCGTCGCTGGTCGTGTCGGTGGAGGTCACCGGGAGCAGGCCGACCGGCAGCACGGAGCGGTCGATCTGGACACAGTCGGCCGGGTAGGTCGGCCCGCCGGTCGCTGTGCCGCCGCGCGGCTCGGTCTCGCGGGCGGTGATCTCGAGGCGCCCGTCCGCGAGGCGTATCGACTGGACCGCGACCGACCAGCCGCCGCTATCCCGTAGACCGATGAAGAGACAGAGGACCGCCTGCGCTGCGAAGTCGGCATCCGCGGGGAGCGGTGCGACGAACTCTGCGGCGGCCTCCGCGTCGAACGCGATCTCGATCGCCGCCGCGCCGCGGTCCACGATCTGCACGTCGACCAGTCGCGAGATGGTGACGCTGACCGATCCCCCTGCCGACTCGCGGGCCGACTCGCCGGCCGACTCGTTCACCGAGAGGCTCGGAGACCCCGCCGCGGCGCACGACGACAACACGATCGCGGCGGTGAGGACTACGGATGCGGCCGCCGACCGGCTCATCGGCCCTGGCTGAGCCGATCCACCAGCCAGCGCGGCAGGTCGCGCTCGCGCATCAGGCGCTGGGTCGCCGGGACGTCGTACGCCACCCGGCGGTACTCGGCGGTCCCGGCATCGGTGTCAAGCACGACGTACGAGGCGTCCGGGTTCCCGTCCCGCGGCTGTCCCACGCTGCCGGGGTTGATCAGCGCGCGTCGCGCGTCGAGCGCAATCGGTGCGGTGGTGTCGGCCGGAACCACCTCCATGCGGCCGCCATCGGCCCGGTAGATGATCGGCATGTGGGTGTGGCCGAAGAGGCAGGTGCGAGTCTCGAACGAGCCCAGGTTCTCGCTGGCAATGCGCTGGTCGGTGATGTACTCCCAGATCGGCTCGCGCGGTGAGCCGTGGACCGCGGTGAGGTCGCCGTCACGGCGGACCTGCGGCAGGCCGATGAGGTAGGCGCGCGTGTCGTCGTCAAGCACCGAGGCGGTCCAGCGAATCGCGGTGGCCGCGTCGGGGTTGAACCAGCTGGCGTCCACCACGCCGACGGCGGCCCCGTCGTGATTGCCCATCACCGCCGTGGCCCCCAGCTCCACCAGGCGCCGGATCACCTCGTTGGGCTGTGGACCGTAGCCGACGATATCTCCGAGCGCCCAGACCTGATCGACCGGCGGCATGTCGTCGCAGACCGCGTCGAGCGCGGCGAGATTGGCATGGATGTCCGACAGGACGGCGAGGCGCATGGGGCACGGAGTATACCGATGGGCGCCCGATCGACCGCGATGGCGCTGGGGCTGGCAGCCACGCCAGCTGTTCCACGGGGCGGATCTAACGATCAACCATCAGCCTCATCAGGTCCATTTCGGCCCTGATTGGGGCCGGAAGTGCCGCATTGCGGGAATCCGCGCCTGTGGCGGCCCCGTGCGTGATTGTTGGATCCGTGGGGCGAGACACGGCACTCCAGACCGGATCAGCCGAGTGGGCGACGTCCCGCTTCGCCGGGGCGGCGCGGGAAGGGCGCCGGCGTGGGGCGCTCCTTGGTCGCGATCACGAATCGGTGACCGCCGAGGGCGGTCAGCCCGGTTTCTGTGATCCACGGCTTTCCGGCTCCGACCTCCCCGAGCGCCTTCCGGCCACGTTGCAGCTCATCGTCACGCTCCCCGAGGGGTCCCTTCCACGCGAGCAGGTGCCCACCGACGCGCACCAGGGGGATCGAGAGTTCGGCCAGGACCGGCAGGGCTGCGCAGGCGCGGGCGGTGGCGACCGCGTACCGCTCTCGGTGGCGCGGGTCCCGGCCAAGCGCCTCGGCGCGCTCAGCCAGCACCGTCACGTTGGGCAGTCCGAGTGTGGCGACGATCTCCCGGAGCGCGTCTGCCTTCTTGCCGACCGAGTCGACCAGCGTCCAGCTGATTCCCGGGCGGGCAAGGGCGAGCGGGATGGCGGGGACGCCGCCGCCCGAGCCGAGATCGACGATCCGGTCCGGTGTCCAGGCGTCGAGGAGCGGCAGCGCCGCCAGCGCGTCGAGCAGGTGGGCCCGTGCGATCGCTTCTGGCTCGACCACGCGGGTCAGGTTGAGCCGCTCGTTCGCGACCAGCAGGAGCTCAACGTAGCGCTCGACGGCGGCGAGGTAGCCCGGCGGCAGGAGCTCGGCGATCGCGGGAGCATCGGCCAGCAGTCCCTCGAGGGCGTCGCTCGTCTGGCGCGCCGCCACAGCGGCGCCATCGGCCCCTGACAAAAAAGATGCCTCCGCGGCGGCGTTTCGGTCTTCCCGGCCACGGGCGGTGTCGCGGCCGGCTTGCGCATCGGCCCCGCGCCGTGTCCGGTTACCGTACTCGGCCACCGGGGAAGCAGGATCGTCACCGTACCAGCCGCAGGCCGCGCGCGACAACCGGCTTATCCACCAAACCTGCGGTGATCACCCCGATTGTGGATAACTCGCCCGCGTATACTCGCCCTCGATGGCGCCAGGGGCCTGCCGGGTCGGTACGATCGGAGACCAGTGGCGGCGACGCTGACTGACAGCCCGCCGCGCTTCGCCCACCAGAGCGAAGCCGAGCTGGCGAGGATCCTCGACTTCTACGGTGTCGCATGGCGGTACGAACCGGACATCTTCCCCCTCTCCTGGAACGCCGAAGGTGC
>JBDSIN010000049.1:0-2981 GCA_039917955.1 Candidatus Limnocylindria bacterium | reverse complement strand
CCGTGGCCACCATGGTCACGTACCTCTTCCCGGTGGTCGGCGTGGCGCTTGGCGTCTTCTTCCTCGGTGAACTGCTGGACGCGCGGCTGATCCTGGGCACCACGCTCGTGGTGGTGGGAATCGTGGTTGTGAGCCTTCGCTATGATCAGATCGTGAGGCGCTGGACAGGCCTTCGGGCCAGATGACCGAACCACGCGACGGCGACGACCAGCCGCAGTGGCCCTCCGATGAGGAGCCGCGGCACGAGGACGCGGCGCCTCCGCCCGACGAGTCGAACTGGCCGGAGCGCGACCTGACTGGCGAGGCCGACGGCGGAACGGAGTCTGGCGAGGCCAATGTCGGCGAAGTCGATTCCGGGACCGATCCCCAGGAGGATCCCGTCCCTCCCCCGAGCACCGAGGCGGGCGAGTCGTCGACCACCTTCTCGGACGACTCGGACAACTCGGACAACTCCCGCGACTCCGGCGATCGCAGGGGGTGGGACGTGCGGCAGGACGGCGACCGGCGCCAGCCGACCACCGCCGAGCAGGCGGTGCCGTGGCTGATCGGGCTCATCCTGGCCCTGATAGGGATGGTGATCGTGCTGCTGGCACTCATCTTCGTCGGGCCAGACGGGACCGGCGTGGGGCAGTCTCCGACCCCGACCGTGGAGCCATCGGTCTCGATCTCGACGCTCCCGACCGCTTCGCCGACGGCGGTCCCGACCGAGGTGCCAACCGCGACCCCGATACCGCCGCCGACGTACGGCGCGCTCGAGATGGTCTATCTGAACCGGGCGACCGCCGCCGCCCCGGTCTCGCTGCTGCGACGCGACTTCAGCACGACCGCTGATCCGACCACCGTCGCGCAGGCTGCGCAGGGTGTCACCGCCTACGCCTGGGCGCCGGATGGGCGCGCCGGCGCGGCGATCATCGCCGGCGGTGCGGTGGCCCTCACCCCGGGCGAGGATTCACGTGCGCTGGCCGATTCCGTCGACGCCATCGCCTTCGGCCTCGACTCGGCCACCGTCTACGCGATGCGCATCGTGCGCAGCGGCGCAAACGATGACGCTTCGCTCCTCGGCATCGACTTCGCCACCGGGGACACCGAGACGATCGCGACCATCACCTTCCCCCACGTCGCCACCTTCCCCGATCCCGCCCTCCGCGAGTCGCAGTTCGTGGACGACGGCGGGCTGGTGCGCATCTATCCGACCCTCGACGGCAAGCTGATCATCTGGATCCTGGCCGCTCCGGCGGTCTACCGGATCGACCCTGCCGATGGCGCGGTGACCGAGGTGGTCCGTCAGCCGATCCTGTGGTCGCCCGACGAGCAGTACCACCTCGATCTCGCCGAGAAGTCGGGGACGGTCACCACGCTGGCGCTGCGCAACCGTGCCGGGGACACGATTGCCGCGGTGGACGTCAGCGGCCTGGTCAGCCACGTCCGCTGGGCAGGGTCCAGCAATGAGGTCGTCTTCACCCTCGGCCGCAGCTCACCAGGCGGCGGCGTGCGGCAGGACCTCTACGTCTGGGACCTGGTCCAGGGCAATGCGCCGTCGCCGCTGACCAGCAACGGTGCCGCCTTCGGCGCCGAGTGGCTCGGCGTTCGCCAGCTATGGCTGCCGTGAGGGGGACCTGATGCCTGCGCAGGAGATCGTCAACCCGATCGGCGTCGAGCTCGACGAGACCGCCCGGCGCATGCGCATCCGCTGGGACGACGGCCACCTTGGCGAGTGGAACTGGCCGACGCTGCGCCGCGCCTGCCCCTGCGCCCTGTGTGCAGGCGAGGGGAACCTGCCCGGCGTCGTCACCCTGGAGACCTACTTCAACCCGCAGCAGACGACGGTGGAGCGGGTGAAATGGATTGGTCGATACGCCCTGGCGCCGATCTGGGCCGATGGCCACGACACCGGCCTGTTCACGTATCTGAAGCTGCGCAGCATGTGCGAGTGCGACGAGCATGCCGCGGCCCCGAAGAGCGCGCCCGCCCGATGACCGCGGGGTCCCGATGACCGCTTCCGGCGGCCTGCTCCTTGTCCATGCCCACCCCGACGACGAGTGCTTCAGCACCGGGGGACTGATCGCGCGCTCAGCCGCCGAGGGACGTCGCGTGGACCTCGTGGTGTGCACCGGCGGTGAGGAGGGGGAGATCCACGATCCCGACCTCACCGAGGAGGAGGCACGGCCGCGGATTGCAGATATTCGCGCTGCCGAGTTGGCGTGCTCGATTGCGATCCTGGGTGGGGAGGGCCCCGGTGAGTTGCATCTGCATCGGCTCGGCTACCGTGACAGCGGCATGATCGACACCGAGTCGAACGCGCATCCCGACTCGTTCTGGCAGGCTGACATGCACGAGGCGACCGGGCGCCTGACCGCGATCATTCGTGCCGCCCGACCCGCCGTGCTGGTCACCTACGACGCCGATGGGACGTACGGCCACCCCGATCACATCAATGCTCACCGGGTAGCGGTCGCCGCCATGCAGGCCGCAGCCGACCCGTCCCGCTTCCCCGAGGCAGGCGCGGCGCATGCGGTCGACAAGTTCTACGAGGTCGCCTTCAACCGGGACGCGTGGATCGCGCTCTTGACCGAGATGAACGGCCGCGGCATTCCATTGCCGTGGGATTTTGCCATGGACGCACTTACCGGCGAGGCCGATGCCCTGAACCCCACCAACGTGGAGGCGGCACGTCAGGTGATCGACCAGGTCGAGGCGGGGGAGGAACCGTCCGCCTTCGGGACGCCGGCGTCGGAGATCACCGCCATCGTTGATGTCGAGCCGTTCCTGGCGCAGAAGCGGGCGGGGATGGCCTGCCATCGCACGCAGCTCCAGGATTTCGGGTGGGCGCTGGATCTTCCGGAGGATCTGCAGCGGCTCGCCATGACGCCGGAGTCATTCGTCCTCACCCGATGGCCGACCCGTGGCATTCGCGACGGCCACCGCGAGGAGTCGCTCTTCGAGGGGCTCCACTAGCCCCGACGCGGTCAGGCGCGATCACC
>JBDSIN010000048.1:0-21535 GCA_039917955.1 Candidatus Limnocylindria bacterium | reverse complement strand
CTCAACACCGTCGACATTCGCTACCGCATCGCGGCCGATGCTCCGGCACCGGTGACGGTCGACTCGTTCGCCGTGACGGTGGACCTGAGCGGTTATGACATGGACCTGGCGCCCCAGCGCCAGTCGTTGCCCCTTCGGGTGCGTGCGGTGAGCGAGGGGCTCACCATCCTGTCGTACGAGCCGACCGCGGTGTCGATCTCGATTGACGTGCTTGCCGAGCGCCAGGTCCGCGTCACGGTTGACTCAGGGGAGGTACCTCCAGGCCTGGAGATCGGGACCCCTCAACTGGACGACCTGGTTGTCACGGCGAACGGTCCGGCCAGCCTTCTGGCGCGCGTGGATCATGCGGTGGCGCGGGTGCGAATCGATCAGTCGGGCATCGACGTGTCGGCCCAGGTCGGGCTCGACCCGGTGGATGTGGATGGCCGTACCGTGGCCTCGGTCGAGCTCACCCCCTCAACGACGCACGTAGAGATCGACGTCAGCACCGTGGAGACGAGCAAGACGGTGCCGGTGCGCCCCATCCTGTCCGGCACGCCTGCGCCCGGCTACGAGATCGCCAGCGTCGCCGTGGACCCGGCGGTGATCACACTCCTCGGTTCCCCCGAGGTCCTCGCGGCGATCACGGAAGTGGTCACCGAGCCGATCTCCCTGGCGGGCGCCACCGCGACCCTGGCCGTGCCGGGTGTCCTTGTCATTCCGCCGGACACGCGGGTGGCGAGCGAGGCGCCCGAACCGACCGTCACGGTCAATCTGCGCGCCGCCATCCTGGCGCGTACCTTCGTGCTGGCGGTGCAATGTTCCGGCGAGCCGGTCGGGAGCGCCTGCCTCCCGCAGGTCGGCCAGGTCGCCGTTACGCTGCGAGGCACCCTGGCTGCGCTAGACGCCGTTGATCCGGGGACGTTGACCGTGACCCTCGACGTGACGGGGCTCGGACCCGGCACGCACGCCGTGGTGCCACGACTGAGCACGCCTGGCGGCCTGCTTCTGGTCGGCATCTCGCCGGGATCGGTGACCGTGGTGATCCCTCCGCCGGCGACGCCGGCCGCTTGATGGGTCGCCTGTTCGGCACGGATGGAATCCGCGGGGTAGCCAACATCGACCTGACCCCGACGCTTGCCCACGACCTCGGCCGCGCGGTCGGGCATCTGCTCGATGCGCGGGGCCGCCAGGTGGTGATCGGACAGGACACCCGGCGATCTGGAGACATGCTGGTCGCAGCGACGGCGGCCGGTCTGGCCTCGGTTGGGGTCGATGTCGTCGAGCTCGGCGTGGTGACCACGCCCTGCCTGGCGCATGTCGCCGAATCGGGCGAATTCGCCGCCGGAATCATGGTCTCCGCCTCGCACAATCCGGCCGACGACAACGGTCTCAAGGTCGTTTCTGGCGGCCGCAAATTTGACGACGAGGCCGAGGAAGAGCTCGAGCGGTTGATCCTGCGTGCGGAGTCGTTGCCCGGCGCCACGAACGCTGGCCTGGGGAGGATCGTCCGCGACGGTTCCTGGGTCGAAGGCTACCGCGATCATCTGCGCACCGCGGCCGAAGATTCGCTTGTCGGACTCCGCATCGGCCTCGACTGCGCCAACGGCTCGGCCAGCGTCATCGCGCCCGACCTGTTCCGCGAGCTGGGGGCGCAGATCAGCGCGTTGAGTGCGAGCCCGGACGGCGCCAATATCAACCGCGGGTCCGGGTCGACGCACCCCGAGGCACTTGCTGCCGCCGTCCGTTCCGAGGGCCTTGACCTCGGGCTGGCGTTCGATGGCGACGGTGACCGCCTCATCGCCGTTGACGAGCGGGGGAGCATCGTTGACGGAGACAAGGTGATGGGCATCTGCGCCCTCGCTCGCCTCGCCGAGGGTAGGCTGCGGCACGGCATCCTGGTGGCCACCGTGATGAGCAATGCCGGCCTGGAGCGCGCCATCGTCGCTGCCGGCGGGAGGATGCTGCGCACGCCCGTGGGTGATCGTCATGTGCTCGAGGCGATGGAACGCGCAGACGCCGTCCTCGGGGGCGAGCAGTCCGGTCACATCATCTTCCGCGACCGCGCCTCGACCGGCGACGGGATGCTGACTGCCATCGAGCTGATCCGCACGGTCCGCGCGGCGGGAGGGCCGAGCCTGGGCGAGCTGGCCGACCGGATACCGACCGTTCCGCAGGTGATGATAAACTCAGCCGTCCGCCACCGGGATCAATGGGAGCTCGATCCCGAGTTCGCCACTGCCGTGGCCCGCGCCGAGGCCCGGCTGGGTTCGCAGGGCCGGATCCTGGTACGGCCTTCGGGGACCGAGCCCATGATTCGGATCATGGTGGAGGGCGATGACGCCGGCGAGATCGAAGAGATTGCCAGGGGCCTCTCCGAGTTGGCCGTCGGGCGCCTGAACTAGAAGAGGAGCGAGCGCATGTGCGGCATCGTCGGCTATGTCGGCCAGCGCGACGCGGCCCCCATCCTGCTCGAGGGCCTTCGGCGACTCGAGTACCGCGGCTACGACTCGGCTGGTATCGCCCTCCTGACCTCCGAGGGGAAGGTCTTCATCGAGAAGAAGGCCGGGAAGTTGACGAATCTCACCGATCATCTCAATGGCGAGACGCCCGCGGGGAGCCCGGGAATCGCGCACACACGCTGGGCCACCCACGGCCGGCCGACCGATCTCAACGCCCACCCGCACACCGATTGCACCGGCAAACTCGCCCTGATCCACAACGGAATCATCGAGAACTACATTGAGATCAAGCGTCGCCTTGCGGCCTCCGGCCACCACTTCTCGTCCGACACCGACACGGAGGCCCTCGTCCACCTGATCGAGGAGCACTACGCCGGAGACCTTGTCGAGGCCGTGCGCCGCGCCCTGAACGATGTTCGCGGCGCCTACGCCATCGGTGTCATGCACGCGGATCACCCGGACCGTATCGTCGGTGCCCGGATGAACGTGCCGCTCATCGTCGGGCTCGGCGATGGCGAGGGATTCCTGGCCAGCGACGTGCCGGCCATCCTGGAACACACCAAGAACGTGGTGATCCTGCACGAGGGCGACATCGCCGACGTCACGGCCGCCGGGGTGCGCATTATCGATCTCGACGGCTCTACGGTTGACCGTGAGGTCACGCGGATCCGGTGGAGCATCGAGGCCGCTGAGAAGGGCGGCTTCCCGCACTTCACCCTGAAGGAGATCTACGAACAGCCACATGCCATCCAGGAGGCGCTCCGCGGAAGGGTGGATGGCTACGGCCACGTCAGCCTTGTCGAGCTCGACGAGATCGAAGAGAAGCTGAAGCGCGTGGAGCGGGTCTACGTCGTCGGCTGCGGGACCGCGAGATACGCGGGCGAGGTCGGCGCCCACCTGATCCAGGAATGGGCCGGATTGCCGGCGTCAAGCCAGATCGGCTCCGAGATGCGCTACTCGCCGCCTCCTCTCGATGACCGCACGCTCGTCATCAGCGTGAGCCAGTCGGGCGAGACGGCCGATACGCTGGCCCCCCAGAAGTTGGCCGCGGGCCGCGGCGCCACCATCGTGGTGGTCACCAACGTGGTCGGGAGCGCCATCACCCGCGAGGCCGACGCGGTCTGCTACCTCCAGGCGGGACCCGAGGTGGCGGTCGCCTCGACGAAGGCGTTCGTGACCCAGGTCGTCGTTCTGCAGATGATCGCTCTGCACCTTGCACGACTCCGCGGGACACTCAGCGATCGCCAGCTCCGCTCCTTCGGGCTCGCGCTGCGCGAGCTTCCTTCGCAGACCGCGGAGACGCTGAAGCTGGCCCCGCAGATCAAGAAGCTCGCCCGAAGCTGGACCGACGTGCGGAGCGTCATGTTCATCGGTCGCGCCCTCGGGTATCCGATCGCCATGGAGGGAGCGCTGAAACTCAAGGAGCTGTCGTACGTGCACGCCGAGGGCTATGCCGCCGGCGAGCTGAAGCATGGTCCGATCGCCCTGCTCGACCCCCACACACCGCTCGTGGCTATTGCGACCAGGGCCGCCACCTACGAGAAGGTGGTGAGCAACATCGCCGAGGTGCGTGCCCGGGAGGCGCCGGTGGTTGCCGTGGCGACGGTGGGGGACGAGGAGATCGCTCGCTATGCGCAGGATGTCTTCTACGTCCCGGAGACACTCGAGCCGATGTCCGCGGTGGTTGCCATGGTGCCGTTGCAGCTGCTGGCCTACGAGGTCGCCGTGGCGCGCGGCACCGACGTGGATCAGCCGCGCAACCTGGCCAAGTCGGTCACGGTCGAGTAGTCGGGCTTGACGCCAGCGGAATGAGCCGCCATGAGATCGGGGTGGACCTGATCGACATCGACCGCATCGTCGCGCTGCTCGGTCGCTTTCCGGACCGCTTCCGAGCGCGCGTTCTGACCGATGGCGAGGCCCGCTACTGCGGAAGCAAAGTCGAGCGGATCGCCGGTCGCTGGGCGGCCAAGGAAGCGATCAGCAAGGTGCTCGGCCTCGGAGTCCGGGGAGTCGGATGGCGAGAAATTGAGATATTGCCCAACTGGGCCGGCGCGCCGCAGGTGCTGCTGCACCGGCGCGCAGCGGCGCGCGCGGCCGCCCTGGGCCTTGGCGACGTGACCGTCACGATCTCGCACGAACGCCGCATGGCGGTCGCGGTAGCCGTGGCTCACCGCAGCGACGGGTCGTGACGGCATGCCCGTCGCCTCGCTGACGCAGGGCTGGGTCGCGAAGCGGCTGCCCGATCGCCCAGCACGCGCTCACAAGGGGACCTTCGGCCGACTGCTCATCGTGGCCGGCTCCCTCGAGTATGCCGGGGCCGCGCTGCTCACTGGCCTGGGCGCGATTCGCGCCGGCGCCGGCCTCGCCTGCCTGGCCACGCCCGAGGCGGTGGGCGTTCGACTGCTCGGTCTCGTGCCCGAGCTGACCTCGATGCTGCTCGTTGAGGAGGCTCCCGGCCTCACCGCCCCGGCCGGATGGCGCCGCCTGACGGCCGAGGTCTCGAACTACGAGGCGCTGGCGATCGGCCCGGGCCTGGGACGCCAGCCGGCGACCCTTCGGCGCGCGCGCAACTTCATCGGGGAGTTGCGCCGCCCTGCCGTGGTCGATGCCGACGCCCTGATCGCCCTCGCCGAGAGCGATCGCTGGTGGCACGCGGTCGGCGGGCCGCTGGTGCTGACCCCGCACCCCGGTGAGTTCGCCAGGCTGAGCCGCCTGCCCGCGGGTGAGCGGCTCTCCGACGATGACGACGCTCGCCTCGAGGCCGCACGCGAGGCGGCCCGACGCTGGGGACACGTGGTCGTCCTCAAAGGCGCACGCACGGTGATCGCCGGGCCCGGCGGCGAGCTGGTGCGTTCCGATATCGCCACGCCGGCGCTGGCCACCGCAGGCAGTGGGGACGTGCTCGCCGGCGCCATCGGGGCATTCCTCGCCGCCGGCCTGGCGCCATTCGATGCGGCCGGATGCGGGGTGGCGGTCCACGGTGCGGCGGGTCTCCTCGCCGAGGATCGCATCGGACGTGCCGGCGTGGTGGCGCGTGACCTGGCGAACCTGCTCCCCGAAGCGATCAAGCAACTTGGCGGCGGGCGCTCGGCATGACCGTCCGCGTGGCGCGCAGCGCGCATCGCGCATGGATCGAGATCGATCATTCCGCGCTCGTGGAGAACCTGGCGCAGCTCCGCCGCCGCGCGGGAGCCGGGCGCGAGGTGATCGCGGTGGTGAAGGCGAACGCCTATGGCCACGGCGCGATCGAGGTGAGCCGCACCCTCATCCGCCATGGAGTCGAACGCCTCGCCGTCGCCACGCTGGGTGAAGGGATCGCGCTGCGCGATGTCGGGATCACGGTCCCGATCCTGATCCTGTGGGGCCTCGGTGCCCCGGAGGCCGCGGCCGCGATTGCGGCGGACCTGGAGGCGATCGTGTACGACCGCGCGGGCATCGAGTTGCTGGCGCGGGCGGCGGCCGAGGTGGGCGCGCGGGCATCGGTCCATCTCAAGATCGATTCTGGCCTTGGCCGGCAGGGGAGCGAGCCGGCGGGTGCGGTGGAACTCGCACTGCTCGTCGCTCGGAGTCGACACCTGCACCTGGTCGGCACGATGAGCCACCTGGCTGTACCGGGTGAGGACGATGCCTACACAGACGTTCAGCTTCTCCGGCTCGCGCAGGCGCTTGACGCCATGCGGTCGGCCGGCATCGACCCTGGTCTTGTCCACGTTTCCGCGACCGGCGGCCTGCTGGCCGACGCCGCTCCGTTCGCCGACGCCATCCGTCCGGGGCTCGGGCTCTACGGGCTGGTCCCGACATGGGCTGCGGCGAGCGACCATCGGCTCCGCCCGATCCTCTCGCTGCGGGCGTTGCCGCTGCGCATCTTCGATCTGCCGGCGGGCGCTGCGATCGGGTACGGGCTGCGCTATCGGGCCGAACGAGCGACGCGAATCGCCACCCTGGGGATCGGATACGGCGATGGCTGGCCGCGCGCGCACGCCAACAACGGCCGCGTCCTCGTGCGAGGCACGATTCGCCCGATCGTTGGGTCGGTCAGCATGGACGGCATCACCGTCGATCTCGGCGATCTCCATGCTGTAACCTACGACGACGAGTTCGTCCTGATCGGCGAGCAGTTGAACGCCCGCATCAGCGCCGATGAGGTCGCGGCCGAGCGACGCACCATCAACTACGAAGTAACGACCGCCCTCCGCGATCGCCTCCCGCGCGTGCATCTGCCGGAGGTGACTGAGGACGCCGGGTGAGGTCGTCGAGCGAGCGACCAATCGACCATGCCTGACCCGAAGCAATCCCACCTGCAGGCCAGATCGTCAGCGCCGACGGTGGACGCCGGGCGCGACGAAGCGCTTGAGTCGATCTCGAATGACCTGGCGCAACGCGGGCTGGCCGCTCCGGCCTCGATCCTGCTCGATGCACATCGTCCGTTCCTGCCGATCCTCCGCCTAGCCGGCATCTTCCTGTCGCCCTTCGCGTCGCCGCTGGTCGGCCGCTGGCGTCTCGACCGGCTGGCGGCCATGGCCGCCGATCCGACCGCCTACGACCGACTGACCGCGCGGCTCGCGATGCGCGGCGCGGAGTCGCGCACTGCGTCCAGCACGCCGCCCGACGCCTCGACCGGCGAGCGGGGGGCCTGATGCCGAACATCGGCGAGTTCGCGGCCTGGTTGGTCGGGCTCATCACCGGTGCAATGGAGGACTCCTCCATGCGCCTCGGTCCGGTCTCGACGATCGCCCTGCTGCTCGTCCCGCTGGTGCTCCTCTCGCTCGTCGCCCGTCCCCGAGCTCGGTGGGCGGGGCGAGACCTCGGCAAACTCGCTGCCGTCGGCCACGCCATGGCGCGGGCCGCCGAGTCGGGCACGACCGCCATCGTCTCCCTCGGCAGCGCGGGGATCACCCGTGCGACGGGAGCGCTTGATCGCCTTCAGACCGTGGCGGCGCTCCCCATCCTCGCGCACGTCGCACGGGCAGCCGCACGAGCCGGCGTACCGCTGCGGGTGATGACCAACGATCCGATCGCGGCACTGCTCGCCAAGGGGGTGCTCGCCGATGCCCACCGTCGCACCAACACGCCGGAGCGGGCGGTGAACTCGACGGTCGAATTCGTCGGAGAGGGTCGGCCGCTCGCCGGCGCGAGCGCGATGGCCCTCCCCGGGGACCACGGGATTGCCGTGGTGGCGGGTGGCCTGGCCGAAGAAGGGATGCTGGTGATCGGGGGATTGCTTGCTCCATCGTCGTGGGGGATCGGTGGGACGGCGGGGATATCGCAACTGGCGGGCCCGCTGCTCGAAGCAGACGGCGTGATGATCGGTCCGGAGCTCTTCCAGGCGCCCGCCGACCTGGGAGGCAGCCACGACACCCGTCTCGCGGTGCATGCGGCCAACCGCCTGCTGTGGACCGCGATTGCGGTGATCCTGATTGCTTCGCTGGCGGTCGCAGCCGGAGCCCCCGATCCCGCCGGCTTCCTGACGGGTCGCTGAGCCGATGCGTCGATCCTTGACCGCGGGCCTGGCCCTTGCCACCGGCACGATCCTGCTGCTCGATCTGCTCATCCTCAACCCGTCGCTCGAACTCGTCGCGGGCGGGGTCGTGGAATTGCTGATCCTGCTGGCCGCGGCGGCCGCAGTGGGAGGGGCAGCCACCCTGGCTGCCCATCACCTCCCCGACCTGGCGCGCGACGGTCCCGATCGGTGGGGTGCCGTCATGCTGCTGGGCGGAATGGGACTGATCCTGGTGGCAGGTCTGCGCCCAGGATCGAATGGAAGCTCCGACCCCGCGGTGAACTGGCTGGTCTCCGCGCTGCTCGTGCCGATCGCCAGCTCGCTGTTCGCGCTCGTCTTCCTCTTCCTGCTCGGCGCCATTCGGCGCGGCCTGTCGATCGGGACTCGCGAGGCAACGATCACGGTGGTGGCGGCCAGCGTCATGGTCGCGCTGCTCCTGCCGGTCGGCGGCGCTCCAGGAGCCGCACTCGCGACGGCGGCTGCGTGGATGCGCGACGTGCCGCTGGCGGCTGTCTTCCGCGGACTGCTGATCGGCATCGCAATCCTCGTCTCGGTGAGCGCGGCCAGGATCCTCCTCGGCGTTGGCAGCACGGATGACTGACCGATGAGCGAGAACCCACGTTCCGACCGTCGCGCCCCGGCGAACGCGGCGCTTCGCCAAGCTGCGCCGGTGCTTGCGCTGCTGGTACTGCTGGCGCTGGCCAGCCTGGTCCCGTCCGACCTCGCCGGTGCCGCGCTGCGCATAGCGAGCGCCGATCGGACCCGTGCGGGCGGCATGGACGCGGCGTTCGCCCGCCTGCCCGAGCGCGCGCTGGTCCTGGTGGCATTCGACGCCGACCTTGGCACCTACGCCGAGACGCGCCCGGTCGTGCGTGCCGCCATCGCCGATCTCCGGGCGCGCGGTGCTCGCCTGGCGATCGTCTCCTTCACCGCCGAGGGTCGTGCGCTCGCGGTCGCCGAACTTTTGCGGCTTCGGCGTCTGGGCGCTGGAAGCGACGAGATCGCGGACCTCGGCTTTGCCGGTGCGGCGGAGGCGGGGCTGATCGGCGCGATCTCGGGCATCGTGCCCCGTGCCGCGGAGGGATCGATCGCCGAAGCGATCCGGTCGCGTGGCGCGGACCTCGACGCGTTCGCCCTCGTCCTCGTGGTGTCGGGCGGCGATCTGTCGGTGCGGAGCTGGGTCGAGCAGGTGCTCCCCCGCGTGCCGGACCTGCCGATCGTGGCGATCGCCCCGACCTTCCTGGAACCCGAACTCGCCCCATATCTGCGAACTGGCCAACTCCACGCGCTGTTGGCGACGGTGCCCGAAGGGCTGGCATATGTCGACGGCGTCCCGGCGGCGGATCGCAGCCGGGCGGCCACGGTCGGCGCCATGCCCATGCTCCTGGGGCTGCTCGTGGCGCTGGGCGTGATGGCTCAGTCACTGCTGGCACCGCTGATGCGGAGATCACGGCCGGATCGATGGCGGCGCATCGGATGAACGGGCTGTTCGGGAACGACCTCGGCGGCATCGCCGCAACCTGGGTGGCCGCCGCCGCGACCGTCGCGGTGTGGTCGTACCTGGTCGGTGCCCGGACGGTCTTCCGGTTGACCCAGTACCTGCTTGCCGGACTGGCGACCGGGTACCTTGCCCTGCTTGCAATCGACGAGATCCTGGTGCCGCGCCTCATCTCGCCGCTCCTCGACGATCCCGCGGGGCACGTTGCGCTGATCCCGGCTGCGGCGTTGGTGGCGATCATGGTCGCCGCTGCGTGGCTCCCGGGGCGCATCACGGCCCCGGTGACCGGGATGCTGGTCGGCGGGATCGCCGCGCTGGCGCTCGGCGGTGCCGTGCTCGGAACGCTGCTCCCGCAGATCGCCGCGGCGATTCTGCCAGCAGGGACGGCACGGACATCGATCCTTGAGGCCGTGGCGGGGATCGGCATCACCGTGCTCGTCGTGCTCTCATTCACGCACGGCAGCACGACCGGCCGGCTGTCGAGGCGCGCCACGGTGGTGGGGCGTTGGCTCCTCGTTGGAGGGATCGGTGGATGGCTCGGCTTCCTGCTGGTGAGCCGCCTCGCCCTCCTGGTCGACCGGCTCGACTTCCTGCTCGGCGACTGGCTCGGACTGCTCCGATGATCGACACGACGGCCCCTTTGGACGCGGTCACCACGGAGCTGTCGCTGCTGGTGGACGTCGGCTCGGCGTGGACCAAGGCGGTCCTCGTGGGGCGCAGCCGAGGGCGCTGGAGGCTGGCCGCCCAGGCAGCACAGCCGACCGAATGGGGCGACGACGAACTGCTGCGGACGCTGGCTGCGCGGCTGGTCGGAACGGCCGATCCGCGTCTCACCGGCACGCTGAAGTCGCTGATCTCGGACGCTCCCCGAATCGACTGTCACACGCCGATGCGTCCGGGTCGGATCGCGCTCGCGGCGGTTTCGGCCGAACTCTCGGGACGCGCCGCGCGACGGGCGGCCGAGGCGGCCGGCTGGGTGGTCGTGGAGGCGGTCACCGCTGACGACGGAAGAACCATCGCCGAACGGCTCCTGGCCCTGCAGTCGGTCGAGGTCGATGCCTGGCTGATCGCTGGCGGCTTCGATGCCCAGGGAGGCGATGGTGCCATCGAGATGGCCGGCCTGGTGGCGGCGGCACGCGGCGGCGGCCGATCCCCGGTGGTCTGGGCGGGCTCCGCAGCCATGACCGAACGGGTGGCTGCGCTCTTCGATCGCGGCGTGATGCGCCAGGTTGCCAACCCACGCCCCTCAGCCGGCCGCGAGGACGCCACGTCGCTGCGACGTCACCTCGAGGCGCTCATCGAACGGCTCGTCGAGCCGACCGGTGTGCGCGGCCTGGCTCCGGTGGGCCTGCGCCGGTCCGTCGCCGAACTGGCGCGCGCCGGCGGACTTCGCGTGGCGGCGGTCGATCTGGGTGCCCGATATGCCACCTGGATCGTTGCTGACCCCGCCGGGCACGGCCGCAGCCGCGTGCTCGCCGCCGGCGGCCTGGCGTCGCCGCTGTTGACGGCTCCCGGCGGCGCATCGCGTGTCGCACAATCGATCGCGGTGGCGGTAGATGAGCTGGCGGTCGCCGATGCGCTTCAGAACCTGCGCGCGCGCCCGAGCTCGCTGCCCCAGACCGAGGAAGAGCTGGCCATCGTCCACGGCGCCGCGCGGCTCCTCCTCGGCGAACTGGCCGGGGATGGGACGGTGCTCGACGGCATCGACCTGCTCATCGGCGCCGGCCGGACAATCGCCGCGGCTCCGACCCCGGGGCAAGCCATGCAGATGCTGCTCGACGGCGTGCGCCCGCTCGGGATCACCCAGTTCGCCATCGACGCGGCTGGTGCGCTGACCCCACTCGGAGCCCTTGGCGATGACGAGATCGCGGAGGGGCTCGGGATGTTGCGCGACGACCTGCTGACACCGCTCGGTGCGGCGGTGGTCACACGCGGTGGGCGCTCGGGGCAAGCCGCCATGCGGGTGACCGTACACCGCACCGGTTGGCCAACCGTCGGGCCGGTCGAGATCCGAGCGGGCCAGGTCCAGCTCCTCCCCCTTGGTCGTGGGCAGGCGGCCGACCTCGACATTGAATTGGACGGTGGCGCCACGCTGGGTGGGCCCCGCCGATCGCGTCATGTCCGCGCCAGTGTCATCGGAGGGACGGTGGGGCTGGTCCTGGACGCGCGGGACATTCCGCTGGTGCTGCCACGCCGCGCCGACGACCGTCGCGCCGTCCTGGCCTCGTGGCGCGACACGCTCGGACGCGAGGCGGCGCTGCCGTTGGGTGGTGGGGCGTGAACGGTACCTCGCTCCACCGCATCCGGCTGCCACGCGGCACTGTACTGACGGTCGAAGTGGGTGCGCAGATCCGGCCCGATGAGGTGATCGGCCTCCGCCGCCTGCCGATGTCCCCGATTCGAGTTCCCGTGACCGCGCCATTCCGGCGTCAACCGGGCGAGCTGAATGCGGTTCTCATCGTCCGGCCCGGCAGCCTGGTGAAAGAAGACGACCCGATCGCCCGCGACGACGGAGGCCGCGAGGTGCGTTCGCCAGTCACCGGGCTGGTGGTGTCGGCGATGCCGCTGGACGGGACGCTGCTGATCGCGCCGCTCGGTCCGGAAGAGCCAGTGGTCGGCCACATCCGTGGGCGCATCCGCGGACTGGAGGAGCACGCACTGGTGGTGGAGGTGCCCGGCGTGCGGTTGCGCGGCGTCGGTGGCAGTGGCGACGCGGTTCACGGCGAGCTGATGATCGGCGTGCGGAATCCGGAAGACGAGCTGCGGGCCGCCGCAATCGACTCCGCCGCGACCGGAAAGATCCTGGTCGGCGGCTCGCGCGCATCGGCCGAGGCCTTGACTCGGGCGCGGGCGATGGGCGTCGCGGGCATCGTGCTCGGAGGCGTGCTCGACAAGGAGCTGCGCGACTTCGAGGCGATCCAGCGCCGGCGTGAGCAGGCCGGCGGGCTGACCGGCTCGTTCGGCATCCTGCTTCTCGAGGGCTTCGGTAAGGTGAGCATCGATCCGCAGATGTTCGGTTGGCTCACCGAGCAGAACGGCAAGATGGCCAGTCTGGTCGGAGCCGAGCAGCTCCTGTATCTCTACGACTCGGGCCGACCACCGATCCGACGCTCCCTGCCGCAGGTCGGAGAACGGGTCATCGCGCACCGGAGGCCGTTTCAGGGCCGAACGGGCGTCCTGGTGGCCCTCCTCGACGAGACGCACGCCGCTGCATCGGGCATTCCTGCGCGGAGCGGCCTGGTCCGGTTCGAAGACGGGAGACTCGCGTCGCTGCCGCTTGCCAACATCGAGGCGATCGTGCGGTCCTCCGAGTCCTGAGCGTCCGCTCCCGTATCCTTGCCTCGATGGACGAGATCGGCGCTACCACGGTGCGGACCGCTGGCAGTCGTCGCAGCGACAGCCCGCAGCGCACGCGCGCGCTCGGACGCGCACTCGGTGCCCTGGCCCGTCCGGGGATGCTGCTGGCGCTGATCGGCCCACTCGGCGCCGGCAAGACCGAGCTGGCCAAGGGCGTCGCCGAGGGCCTGGGAGTCGGCACCGTGGTGAACAGCCCGACCTTTGTCCTGATGAACGAGCACCTCGGCCGGATGCCCCTGTATCACATCGACGCCTACCGGCTCGGCGATCCCGACGAGGCGCGTGCCGCCGGACTCCTCGACGACCGGCAGGCGCACGGCGTCACGGTTGTGGAGTGGGCGGACCGCCTGATCGGCGTCTTGCCTGCCGAACGGCTCGAACTGACCCTCATTCCTGATCGCGATGGGGGCGACGGTCGCATCATCGAATGGCTCGCCACTGACGGGGAGCACGCCGAGCTCGCCGCGGAGACCCTGGGCGTAGCATGATCATCGCCCTCGAGAGTGCCTCCACCGATCCGTCGCTGGCCCTGGTGGAGGTCAACGGTGCGCCGATCGCGGTCGACGGCTGGACCAGCGACGGCCGTCAGGCGAGCGATCTGCTGCCACGACTCCTGGCGCTGCTCGCACGGGAGGGACGCGCACTCGAGCAGGCGACGGCCGTGGCCGTCGGGACCGGGCCCGGTTCGTTTACAGGACTGCGCGTCGGTATGAGCCTGGCCAAGGGCCTTGCGTTCGGTCTCGGCGTGCCGATCGTCGGCGTTCCGAGCCTCGCGGCGTGGCTCGCCGACGAGTTGGCTGCGGTCGCGGCCGTGGCTCGCGCCGGGGCTCACGACGCCTATTTGCTGCAGCGTGGCGAAGCGACGCCGACGATCATCGGCAGCCAGGATCTGGCGCGACGGATCGGCCCTGCCCTCGTGGTTGCGCCGACCGAAGTCGCCGGCGCGTTCGGCATTCCGCTGTGGCAGCCACCACTGCGTGCCGCGCTGGCGATCGGCGAGCAGGCATCGCAACGACTCGCCACCGATCCGCACGGCGATGATCTCGAATCGCTTGAGCCGGGATATCTGCGACAACCTCGCGGGATCGCCTCCCCCGCGACGGGGAGCCCGCCGTGGCCGTGACCGCGCCGATCCTGATCGAGTCGATGGGGCTCGCCGACATCCCGGGAGTCCTCGACGTCGAGCGGCGCAGCTTCAGCGCGCCGTGGCCCGCCTTCGCGTTTCAGCAGGAGCTGACCGCAAATCGCATGGCGCGCTACCTGGTGGCACGAGCCGGCGCCCGGGTGATCGGCTTCGGAGGGATCTGGCTGATGGTCGACGACGCGCACATCACCACCTTCGGCGTGCACCCCGATTGGCGCCGGCGAGGGATCGGTCGACGCCTTCTGCTGGAGCTCGCCGAGCTGGCCATCGAACTCGGCTCGGCTCGCATGACGCTCGAGGTCCGGTTTGGCAATGCGGCCGCCCAGGCGCTCTACGCCGGGTTCGGCTTCGTGGAGGCGGGCAGGCGACCGCACTACTACAGCGACGACGGCGAAGACGCGCTGATCATGACCACCCCGGACCTGGGCGACCCGGCCATGCGAGAACGACTGGCGGCCGAGCGAGACTGGGCACGAGCCGAGATGGACGGATGAGGGGGCCGCGGATCCTGGCGATCGAGACGAGCTGTGATGAGACCGGGGTCGCTGTGGTGGTCGGCGGGCGACGGATCGAGGCGAACCAGGTGGCGACCCAGATCGCCATCCACGCGGCCACTGGTGGGATCGTCCCGGAGGTGGCCGCCCGGCAGCAGCTGCGCTGGATCGTCCAGACCACCCGCGCAGCCCTTGACGAGGCGGAGGTCGGCTGGGCCGACCTGGATGCCGTTGCGGTCACCTACGGGCCGGGCCTCATCGGCTCGCTGCTGGTGGGCGTCAACGCGGGCCAGGCGATCGCCGCAGCTCGCGGCCTGCCCCTGATCGGCGTCAATCACATCGAGGGGCACATCTACGCCAACTGGCTGACCGACGCCCGCCCGGGCGAACCGCTTCCTGCCGAACCGCCCTTCCCGCTGCTCTGCCTGGTGGTGAGTGGGGGACACACCCAGCTTGTCCTGATGGCCGGCCACGGCCGGTACCGGTTGCTTGGACAGACGGTCGATGACGCGGCGGGCGAGGCCTTCGACAAGGTCGGGCGACTGCTGGGCCTCCCGTACCCGGGCGGCCCGGCGGTGAGCGCCGCTGCCGAGGGAGCGCGCCCGACGTTGCGGTTTCCCCGGGCCCGGACGGATGGGCGCTTCGACTTCAGCTTCTCCGGCCTCAAGTCGGCGGTACTCCGCGAGGTGGCGGGCTACCGCGAGCGTGGCGCCGCGATCCCGGTGGACGGCATCGCCGCCGCCTTTCAGGAAGCGGTGGTGGACGCCCTCGTTCGCAAGACGGTGGAGGCTGCCGAGGAGCACGGGGTGGCGGCGGTCGCGATGGGCGGCGGTGTCGCGGCGAATACATCTCTCCGTACGACTCTGCGAACTCGGCTTGACGCGGTTGGGATCCCGCTGCTCGTGCCGCCGCCCGCGTGGTGCACCGACAACGGGGCGATGATCGGCGCCGCCGCGGGATTCCGGTTTGCCGCCGGCGAGCGGGCAGAGCCAGGGCTCCAGGCGACGCCGAATCTCGCGCTGTCGTGGGTCGAGGCATGAGCGATCCGCTCGCCGCCGAGCGACTGGTACCGCCCACGCCGGGGCAGTTGCGGCGCCTGCTCGCAGCCGAGCAGCTCCGACCGCGGAAGGCGCTCAGCCAGAACTTCCTGACCGATCCGGCTGTCCTCGACGCCATCGTGGACGCCGCCGAGCTGGTGCCCGGCGATCGGGTCGTGGAGGTCGGTCCGGGCCTCGGTGTCCTCACCCGTCGCCTGCTCGCGGCCGGCGCCGCCGTCCTCGCCGTCGAACTCGATGCCCGCCTCGCGGCCTACCTGCGCCGGGAGCTCGGCGAGGTGCCCAATTTCGAGCTGATCGAGGCGGACGCGCTGAGCCTCCACGCGCGTGACTGCTTCCCGGGTGAGTCGTTCAAGCTGGTCGCCAATATCCCGTACCACGTCACCAGTCCGTTGCTGCACGCCTTCCTGGAGGGCGAGCGCCCACCCGAGTTGACCGTGCTCCTCGTGCAGCGCGAGGTGGCCGAGCGCGTGGCCGCGCCGCCGGGTCGGATGAGCTACCTGTCGGTCTTCGTGCAGAACGTGACCGATGCGGAGGTCGTGGCACGCGTGCCGGCGAGCGCCTTCGAGCCCGCTCCAGAAGTGGAGTCGGCGATCCTGCGCCTCCGACGACGCCCCGACCCGACGGTCCCGCCGGGCCCGGGAAGGGAGGATCTCTATCGCATCGTGCAGGCCGGGTTCCGGCACCGACGGAAGCAGCTGCACAACGGACTCGGGCGCGAGCTGGCGGTCGACCGCGAGAACCTGTCCACCGCGTTCGCGGCCTGCGGCATCGAGTCGGACCGACGCCCCCAGACGCTCTCGGTGCCAGAGTGGACCTGCCTGACCGGGCACCTTTCGCCACTCCTTTCGGTTGTGGGAGAGCTCGGACGGTGACCCCGATGCGCCTGGATGCGCCCGCCAAACTGAACCTGGCCCTTCGCGTCATCGGGCGTCGCGCCGACGGCCTGCATCTTCTCGACAGCGAGATGGTGCTCCTTGAGTTGGCCGACCGGCTCCTCCTGATGCCCGGCTCCGCCGGTCTTCGCGTGGAAGCGCTGCCCGACGACGATGTCCCGCTCGATCGGCGCAACCTGGCATGGCGTGGCCTTGTCGCAGCCGTGGGCGAGGAGCCGGAGCTGATCTGTCTGACGCTCGAGAAGCGAATCCCGTCAGCCGCGGGGCTCGGCGGAGGCTCCTCCGACGCGGCGGCCGCCTGGCGTCTCGGGCGGCGGTCCGCCGGCGCGGACGACCGGCCCGGACCCGAGGAGATGGCGGCGCTCGCGGCGATCGGCGCCGACGTGCCCTTCTTCGCCGCGCAGGTGGCCGCCGCGCGCATCAGCGGCATCGGAGAGCTGGTGGACCCGATGCCACTCCCGCAGGAGACCGAGGTCGTGCTCGTACACCCACCGTTTCGCCTCGAGACCGGCGATGTCTTCGCTGAACTAGAAGCCTCCGAATGGGACGGCGCTGCCGGCCAGGGCGGGAACGATCTCCTCGCCCCGGCCCGGCGCCTGCGTCCTGCGCTCGACGAGATCTTTGCGCTGGTGGTTGCTGCCGGCGGCCTGCCGTCGCTCACCGGCTCCGGACCGACCGTTTTCGCGCGGACCGACGATCCGGAACGCGCCGCGGCGATCGCCGCCAGACTCCGAGGTGCCGGCGTGCGCGTCACCGAGACCCGTATCAGGCGTGAACCGGCTAGCATCGAGTCATTGAGCGAAGAAATGGAGGACGCATGAGCGGCCGAAGTCCAGTGGAGACCAATGCCGCCCCATCAGCGATCGGTCCGTACAGCCAGGGCATGCGCGCCGGCGGGCTGGTCTTCACGGCGGGGCAGGTCGGCTCCGAGCCGTCCACGGGCGTGCTCGCTGAAGGCGTGGCGGCCCAGGCTGACCGCGCCCTGCGCAATCTGTCTGCCGTCCTTGACGCGGCGGGGACTGGCTTGGATCGAGTGGTCAAGACGACCGTCTTCCTGACCGACATGGCCGATTTCGCCGCGATGAACGAGGTCTACGCGAGGCACTTCTCGGCCCCCTTCCCGGCTCGCTCAACCGTGGCGGTGCGAGCGCTGCCGAAGGGCGCAGCGGTGGAGATCGAGGCGGTCGCGATGCTCGGAGACAGCGGTTGAGCGTGTTGACACGTGCGGCCATCGTGCTGGCCGCCGGGCAGGGGACGCGCATGCGCTCGCGGGTCCCCAAGGTTCTGCACCAGTTGGCGGGTCGCACCATGATCGACCACGTCCTGGACACCCTTGCCGCGGCGGGCGTGGAGCAGGTGGTTGTGGTCACCGGTCACGCCGCCCAGGCGGTCGAAGAGAGCATTGCAGGACGAGCGGAGACCGCCCGGCAGGAGCCACAGCGCGGGACTGCCGACGCGGTGCATGTCGGTCTGGCGCGGGTGTCTGCGTCGATCCGGCATGTGATCGTCGCGATGGGCGACGCTCCGCTTATACCCGGTGAGATCTACACCGCGCTGATCGCCGAGCAGGCTGGTGGCCACGAGATCGCGCTGCTCTCGGCGCGCATGGCCGACCCGACCGGCTACGGACGCATCGTGCGCGGCGACGCCGGAGAGGTGAGGGCCATCGTGGAGGAGCGAGACGCCGACGCCGCCACGCGCGCCATCGATGAGGTGAATGCCGGGACCTACTGTTTTGATGCCGCCTGGCTCCGTGAGAACGTGGCGCGAGCACCCGCTTCGGCGTCGGGTGAGCACTATCTGACCGATCTGGTTGCGCTGGCCGTGGCCGACGGCCGACGGGTGACCGCCCTGCGGGCGCCGAAGCCCGAGCTCGCGATGGGGATCAACGACAGGGTCGGGCTCGCCGCCGCCGAGCGGATCCAGCGAAACGAGATCGCCGAGCGGCACATGCGGGCGGGGGTCAGCATCGTCGACCCGGCAAGCACGTTCATCGACGCGACCGTGCGGATCGAGGCCGATGCCAGGATCGAGCCGTTCACCATCCTCCGGGGCGAGACCACGGTCGCGGCCGACGCGGTGATCGGCCCGCACGCGCAGATCTCGGACTCGACGATCGGGGCGCGGACCAGCGTCTGGTCCAGTGTCATCGAATCTTCGAGCGTCGCCGAAGATGTGCAGATCGGCCCGTACAGTCACGTGCGCCCCGGCTGTCAGATCGGGCCGCGATGCCGGATCGGCAACTTCGCTGAGCTCAAGAAGACGTCGGTCGGCGCCGGCACGCAGCAGCATCACTTCAGCTATCTCGGCGACGCCGAGGTCGGGGACGAGGTCAACATCGGCGCCGGCGCGGTGACCGCCAATTACGACGGGCAGATGAAGCACCGGACCGTGATCGGGGACGGCGCGTTCATCGGCGTGGACACGGTGCTCCGCGCCCCGGTCACCGTCGGCCCGGGTGCGCGCACCGGCGCCGGGGCGGTCGTGACCCGCGACGTGCCCGCAGGCAAGACGGTGGTCGGCATGCCGGCCCGCGCGATCGAACTCCGCCGCCGGAGCCGGGATGCCTGAGACCGGCGGCGGCACCGGCAATACCGTGGCGGACATCGCGATCGTGGTGGCCCTGATCCTGGTCGGCGGCTTCTTCGCCGCTTCCGAGATCGCGTTGATCACCGTGAAGCGACACCGGCTGAACCAGCTGGTCGGCGAGGGGAGCCGCGCAGCGCGCCTGGTTCAGCGCCTGACCGAGGATCCGAGCCGCTTCCTGGCCACGATCCAGATCGCCATCACCTTCCTCGGCTTCCTCGCCTCGGCCGTGGGAGCCCTGGCGCTCTCCGGTTCGCTCGCCGACCTGGTCCGGCTCATCCCGCTGGCATTCGTGCAGGGCGCCGCGGGCGAGATCAGCTTCGTGCTGGTCACGCTGCTCATCGCCCTCGCCTCGATCATCATCGGCGAGCTTGTGCCGAAGACGCTCGCGCTCACCTTTGCGGATCGGTTTGCGCTGGTAGTGGCCCGACCGATCGGCTGGTTCGATTGGATCCTGCGGCCGATCGTCTGGTTCGTCTCGACCGTCTCGAACGTCCTCGTCCGCGCGCTCGGCGGCAAGGACCGGCCAAAGGCCGGCTACCTGTCCATGGAAGAGCTGAAGATGCTCGTCGAGACGGGGAGCGAGGAGGGCGGGATCGAGGAGGAGGAGAAGGAGATGATCCACGGGGTCATCGAGCTTTCCGAAACACAGGTCCACGAGGTGATGGTCCCGCGCATCGGGATCCGCGCTGTGGAGGTGCACGATCCGATCGGTGAGGTGCTCGCCCTGATCGTTCGCGCCGGGCACTCGCGCGTGCCGGTCTACGAGGAGAACCTGGACAACATCATCGGCATCCTGTACGCCAAGGATCTCCTGCCGTTCCTGATCCCCGAGGCCGGCGCCGACCCGACCAGCATCGATATCCGCGCGCTCGTCCGGCCACCGGTCTATGTCCCCGAGAGCAAGGCGGTCGATGCGCTGCTGCGGGAGATGCAGGTCGTCAAGCGGCACATGGCCATCGTGGTGGACGAGTACGGCGGCACTGCCGGACTGATCACCATGGAAGACGTGGTCGAGGAGATCGTCGGCGAGATCCAGGACGAGTACGACCGCGAAGAATCCGGGGTTGAGCCGCTGCCCATGGAGGGGCACCTCGCCTACCGCCTCGCTGGCCGGGTCCCGATCGACGACCTCCGCGACCTATTCGACCTCCCGCAGACGGAGGAGGAGGACGAAGGCGAGTACGACACGGTCGGAGGCTTCATCGTCCACCGAGTCGGCCGCATCCCGCTGCCCGGCACCGCACTCACCTTCCGGGACGTGACGCTCACGGTCGAGGTCGCGGATCCTCGTCGCGTCGCGAAGGTCCTCGCCTCCCGGCCGCTGCGGCCTGTCGAGCCAGACCCCGAGACCTCCTCCCGCGACTAGGTGGCGATGACGCTCTCCACCAGGATGCGAAGTTCAGAAAGCTGCCCCTCGGGGACCGGCAGGGCTGCCGCGTTTCCCAGGGCAAGGTCTCGGTAGCGGTGCGCCTCCTCCTCGGCGTGACGCCGGGCGCCGCAGCGCTCCAGGATATTGAGCACCTCGTCGACGTCAGCATCGGTCATTAGGCCGTCGCCGAGCGACGGGCCTGAACCGTCGGTGGCGCGGATGATCGGCTGGTAGATGGCTGTCAGGCGCGAAACGTCGGTAGCCGCCGCGTTCTGCAGGGCCCACACCAGCGGCAGCGTCTTCTTGCGCTTGCGGACATCTCCCGCCTCAGGCTTGCCGGTGGCCGCGGTGGTCCAGAAGGTGCCCTTGAGGTCGTCGGCGATCTGGAAGGCGATGCCCAGGTTGTACCCGAAGCGCCGGTAGGCAGCCACGATCTCCTGGTCATCGGTTGCCATCATGGCCCCGGTCTCGACGGCCGCCGCGATGAGGGCCGCGGTCTTCTTCTCGATCATCTCCATGTACTCCGGGACCGTGACATCGGTGCGCCGCTCGAAGCTGATGTCGAGGTACTGGCCCTCGCACAGCGCCAGGCAGGTCTCGTCGTAGACCCGCATCATGTCGAGCAGCTTCTGGGGCTCATAGCCCTCGACCTCCATCAGCCGATACAGGGCGAGGCGCGACAGCGCGAAGAGCGCATCCCCGGCATTGATGGCCAGCGGCACCCCCCAGATCGCCCACAGGGTCGGCCGATGGCGGCGCTCCCGGTCGGCGTCCTCGATATCGTCGTGGACGAGGCTGAAGTTGTGCCCCAGCTCGACGGCCGCGGCCGCCGGCAGGCTTTTCCGATAATCGCCGCCGAGTGACTTGAAGGCGAGGAGGCCGAGCAGCGGCCGCATCCGCTTACCCCGCGGCCCGGTCGGGTCGTCGAGCCCGAGGTGGTACGACAGCATCTCGTACAGAGGGGTCGCATGACCGTCGCCCTCGCCGAGCACCGACCGCATCTCTGCCTCGATCTCGCCGAGCAGGTCGTTAAACTCGTTCTTGATGTCCACGCTCCAAGGGTACCCGAGGTCGATCGCACCATGAGTCGCGCCCGCCTCTACAAGACCGAGGCGATCGTGCTGCGCAGCATGGACCTCGGCGAGGCCGACCGGGTGCTCACCGTCCTGACGCCGCGACTTGGGAAGCTGCG
>JBDSIN010000047.1:0-14770 GCA_039917955.1 Candidatus Limnocylindria bacterium | reverse complement strand
CCACCCACGGGCTGGCGCTCAACGTGAACACCGACCTGCGCTGGTTCGCCGAGATGATCCCGTGCGGGATTGCCGACCGCGAGGTCACCAGCCTCGCCCGCGAGCTCGGCCGCCCGGTCGACATGGCAGCCGTCGAAGACCACCTGGCCGATGCGCTGGCCGCCGCCCTGGGACTTACCCTCGGCGTCAGCCGGTCGGGACCGATCGGCCCTGCAGGAGCGACCGAGCAGTAGCGTTGACACGGTCGTCGCGGCGATGTATACGTACATCATGGAACGGACCCAGATCTATCTCTCTTCCCGCCAGGCCAGCGCCCTCGATCTCGCGGCGCGGCGCCGGGGCGTCACCCGCTCGCACCTGATCCGCGAGGCGATCGAGGAGGGGTACGGATTGACCGCCGATCGTGAGCGACTGCGCAGCGCGCTGCGCGCCACGGCCGGTCTCTGGAAGGATCGCGTCGAGAGCGGCGAGGCCTACGTCGAGCGACTCCGTACCGGGCGCCGCATGGCGGATCTCATGACGGATCTCATGGCGGATCGCGCTGCCGAATGACGGTTCTGCTGGATACCGCGATCCTGGTCGACCACCTCCGCGGTGATCCTCGCGCCCATGCACTCCTGGCCGAGCTGGTCGATGCCGACGAGGCGATCTGGGCGGCCACTCCCACCCGCACCGAGCTGATCGCGGGCATCCGCGCGGCGGAACGCAAGGCGCTCGACCAGCTCTTCGCGGCACTCGATTGGCTGGATATCACCCCGGAGGTCGCGGACGATGCCGGAGAGCTCGCGCGGCGCCACCGTCGCTCTCACCAGGGGATCGATACGGTCGACTACCTGGTCGCCGCGGCTGCGCGAGCCATCGGGGCGCGGCTGCTGACGCTCAACGTGCGCCACTTCCCGATGATCGCCGGCCTGGAGGCAGCCTACCGGTGAACAGTGAGCCGACCGTCGAGCGCGCCCGCGCCGTGGACCACCACCCGCGCCTCGAGGTTGGCGCCTTTGGGCCGTGGCAGACCAACGCCTACCTCGTCTGGGACGGGATCTCGCCGGATGCCCTGGTGCTGGATCCCGGCATGGGCGCGGCCACCTCACTGCTCGACCGAGTCGCGGCCAACGGGCTGAAGCTGCACCTGATCGCCAATTCCCACGGACACATCGACCACATCTTCGACAACGCCCCGCTGATGCGCGGCAGCGGCGCGCCGCTGGCCATCCACCCGGATGACGCCTATCGGCTGGGTGGCGACAACAACTACGGATTCACGGTCGAACGGGCGGTGGCCACCGTGGACCTGCGTGACGGCGAGCAGCTGCGGGTCGGCGACCTGGTCTGGGACGTGCTGCACCTGCCGGGGCACTCGGAGGGATCGGTCTGCCTGTACGAGGAACGACACGCGCTGCTGCTCTCCGGGGATGTGCTGTTTGCCGGCTCGTACGGCCGCACCGATCTCCCCGGCGGCGACGACGCGGCCATGGTTGCGTCGCTTGCCCGCATGGCACGCGAGCTGCCCCCCGGCATCCGGGTGCTGCCCGGGCATGGACCGGAGACGACCCTGGCGGCGGAGCTGCCCTGGATGGAACGCATCGCGAAGGCCGGACGCCTGCTCATCCCCGGGTAGAGGCGTGCCCCGGCGGACGGTTCCGTCCCATGGATCTAACGATCAACCATGGCCCGATACGGACCGATTCGGGCCCGGGAGCGCCTGATCCTCACTCGTGGAGTTGCGCCTGACGGGCATACGTGACCCCGGTCCGACGGATCCTTGATCGTTGGATCCGCCCGGTGGAACAGCCCGAAGCGCCACGCCCGAAGCGCCGTGCCCGAAGCGCCACGCCCGAAGCGCCGCGCCCGGACTGGACCACCCGGTCGGGACATCCGGCTCTAGCCAACCTCAACTCCTCGGGGCACGCTCATAGCCGAGCCCCGCAGTTGGAGTTTGGTCATGCTTCTCACCGCAACCCGACCCGCTGAGTTCGAGCGCGCCACCGACTACCGCCACGAGATCATGGCCCGGGTCGACCGCGTCCGCTTCCTCGAAGTGCCCGAGCGACGCTACCTCATGATCGACGGCACCGATGCCCCCGGTAGCCCGTCCTACACCGATGCGATCGGCGCCCTCTACCCGGTCGCCTACACCCTGCATGTCGCGCTGAAGCAGCGTGGCGTCTCGGCTCCGATCGGCACGCTGGAAGGCCTCTACACGCTGGACCCGCGCGGCGCCACCAACCCCGGCACCCCGGTCGAGTGGAGCTGGACCCTGATGCTGCTCGTGCCCGACGAGGCGACCGATGCCGAGGTGGCCGCGGCAACCGCCGATGTGGCGACGAAGAAGGGGCCCGAACTGGTCGCGGGTCTGGGCTGCGAGACCTGGGAGGAAGGACACGTTGCGCAGCTCATGCATATCGGTCCGTACGACGCCGAGCAGTCGACCACCGATCGCCTCCACGACGCCCTCGCCGAGGCTGGCCTGCGACCGCACGGCCGTCACCACGAGATCTACATCAGCGATCCGGGCCGAACGGCCCCGGAGCGGCTGAAGACCGTGATCCGCCAGCCGGTGGTGGTGGACCGATGACCACCGCGACCGCCCCCGCGACGCGCCCCACGCAACGCTTCCCGCGCTGGTTCCTCCGCGCGCCGGAGCTCGTCTTCAAACTGCACCTGGACCGATTAGTCCCGTTCCTGGTGATGATCGAGACGACCGGCCGCCGAACCGGCAAGCCGCGGCGCGTGGTCCTCGACGTCGCCCGTCGTGAACCCAACGGCATGTGGGTGATGGCCGGTGATGGCCACGCCGCCCGCTGGGTCAAGAACCTCCTCGCCGATCCCCGCTGTCGCGCCTGGCACGGCGGCCGCCGGTTCGCGGCCCGCGCAACGATCGGTGGGGCAGACGCGGGAGACCTGGCCGTGGAGATCTACCGCGACCGCCCCTTCTACACCAAGGTCATCTACCTGGCCATCGGTGAGCGGGTCCGCGGTGAGGCGGACCTGCGACGCCTGGCGATCGGTGTCGTGTCGGTCTTCCTCGAGGAGGTCGCCGGCTAACGACTGAGCGGCGGTCAGCGGCGCCGCAGTATCGCCGCAGTGCGGGAGCGATACTGTCCGGGTATGCATATCGCGTTCATCGCCATGAGCGGCGTCCGGGCGGCCAACGAGGAACTGAACAAGATCGGTCTCACCCTGCCGGGCTTCCTCGAACGCAGCAAGGTGATCGCCTCGCTGCCCAGCCTCTCGCTGCTGACCCTGGCAGGGATGACCCCCGACAGCTTCGAGGTCAGCTACCACGAGGTCGCCGACCTGCGACTCCTCGAGCAGCTCCCGCCGTGCGATGTCGCGGCGATCGCCTCGTTCTCCGCGCAGATCAAGGACGCCTATGCCCTCTCGGACCGATATCGCGCGCTCGGCGTCCGCACCGTGCTCGGCGGCCTGCATGTCACCGCACGCCCGGATGAGGCGGCACAGCACGCGGATGCGATCGTCATCGGTGAGGGGGAGATCGGTTGGCCGGAACTGCTCAAGGACCTTGCCAACGGCAGCCTGAAGCCGGTCTACGCACCCAATGGGCGCGAGTTCGACCTGGCCGATGCACCGATGCCGCGCTTCGACCTGCTCGACATGGATCGCTACAACCGGATCACGGTCCAGACCCAGCGCGGCTGTCCGTGGCGCTGCGAGTTCTGCGCCGCCTCGATCCGGCTGACGCCGATGTACAAGACCAAGCCGGTCGAGCGGGTGATCGCCGAGATCCATGAGATCAAGCGACTCTGGCCGCGGCCGTTCATCGAGTTCGCCGACGACAACACCTTCGTCAATCGGCGCCACAGCAAGGAACTGCTGCGCGCCCTGGCGGGCGAGAACATTCGCTACTTCACCGAGACCGATATCTCCGTCGCCGACGACCCGGAGCTCCTGTCGCTCCTGCGTGAGTCGGGCTGTGCCGAGGTCCTCATCGGTCTGGAAAGCCCAACCGCAGCGGGCATCGACGGCGTGGAGCTGCGCAGCAACTGGAAGCGAGGGAGGTTCGACCAGTACAAAGCCGCGATCGAACGGATCCAGGGGCACGGGGTGGCCGTCAACGGCTGCTTCGTGCTTGGGCTCGATGGCGACGGGCCCGATGAATTCGACGCGGTGGCCGACTTCGTGGCCGAGAGCGGCCTGTTCGACGTCCAGATCACCGTCCTGACCCCGTTCCCCGGCACGCCGCTCTACGACCGGCTGCTGGCCGAGGGGAGGCTGCTGGAGCCGACCGCCTGGGAGCGCTGCTCCATGTTCGACGTCAACTTCCAGCCAAAACACATGTCTGCAGAGACGCTCCAGCACGAGCTGGTCGAGCTGGGTCGGCGGCTCTACACCACCGAGCAGCGCAAGGCGCGTCGCAACGCCTTCTACGCCCATCGCCGGCGCTTCCTGCGGGAAGCCCGAGCAGAAAGGAAAGCGCATGAGCATCAGCGGCTACAAGACCTTCTTCCTCGTGGCGGCCGTGTATGACCTCGTCCTTGGCGCGGCCTTCTTCTTCCTGTACGGCCCGCTGTTCGAGACACTCAACATCGCTCTGCCGAACAACATCTCGTACATCCACCTGACGGCCGCGTTCGTGTTCGTCCAGGGAGTCGGCTACTGGTTCGCCTACGGGGACCCCGACGGCAACCGCGGGATCGTCAAGACCGGCGTGATCTACAAGATCGCGTTCGCCGGTCTCTCGTTCTACTACTGGGCGATCGGCGACCTGCTGCACCCGGTCTTTCTTCTGTTCGGAGCCATGGACATCCTGTTCCTGGCGGGATTCGTCATGTTCCTGATGGGCGAACGCAACCGACATCCGGCCTGATGGGGCAGGCAACCCCGGCCGCCTCGCGCCCGGCCGCCTCGCGCCCGGCCGGTCGCGTCACTCCGGTTGAGCTGTCCGCCGACCGACAGATGGCGCTGCGGGTCAAGCGGCTCGGCCTTGTCAGCATGGTGGCGCTGGGGCTGATCTGGGGACTCGCGGCGGCACGCCTTGGTGCGCCGACGTGGGTGAACAGCATGCTCGCGGCGGGATGGGTCCTCATGCCGACCGTCCTGTTCGCGAGCCTTGCTCACCCCCGGCTGCGCTACGCCCTCGTGCTGCCGGCCTCGCTGGTCGGCATCGGCCTGCTGGCCATCTGCGCGGGGTGGCTGCCGAGCGAACCGCTGGCCGCGGCCGGATGGTGGCTGATGACCGCGGGCATCGCGCTTGGCGGCGGCCTGGGGCTCTGGTTCTGGTACCGATTGGTCCCGGTGCCGGACTGGCTGGACGATCTCAACTCGGCCGGACGATGGGGCTTGATCGGTCTGCATATCGGGTTAATCGTGGTCGGCTGGGGGCTGGCCATCGCGGGGTGATGAGGCCGGCGACTCCGCGCTGAGACCTGCGGCGGTGACACGGCGCGCGGTCGACGCGTGAGACCTGGCCCTGGTCGGGGGGCACGCTGCGCGGCTTTGCCACGACCCTGTTGCTGTCGGCATCGTCTTCCTGATCCAGCGGCGCGTGATCGAGCTCCTGCCGAAGTAGGGTCCGCTTCTCTCGGCCGGCTGAGTTCCACCCCACGGATCCACCGATCACGGATGGGCCGAATCGGTCCCAGTTCGGGCCGAAACTGGCCCAAACCGATCCATTAGTTGCGCACGACGGGAGTCCAGGCCGGTAACTCACCCATGCTTGATCGTTAGACCCGTCCGGTGGAACAGAGGCCACAGAGGCCACAGAGGCCACAGAGACCACGGTGGAACAGAGGCCACAAGGCCACAGAGGTGCCCCTCTCTACCGAGCCGCGATGACCTCTATCTCCGGCCAGGCCACCCACGACGGGCTGACGAGGTGTACCAGGCGTCTCGCCCGGCCGGATTCATCAAGAAGCTCGTGTCCAAGAGCTGGGTCGAGCGCCATATGCCCCTGCAGCTCGAGGAGGGGGCCTCGGGCGTGCAGTGTCCTATTGCGCCGCGCGCCATTCCGTCGTTGGATAGGGGCCAATGGAACGGCTCGTGGCTCTCAAACGCCTGCTCGGTCGCACCTCCACGCCCCAGCGCGTCGCCGCGGTCGTGGTCGTGATGCTCGCGGGCATCGGAATCGGCTTCTGGCTCTTGAAGCCTGGGGTGGTCGAGCCGCCCGTGTCGGTCGCAACTCCAACTGCCAGCCCTACCCCTTCGCCGACGCCTCGACCGACGCCGGTCGCCACGCCCACCGCCAGCCCAACGCCCGCACCTGACACAGACGAGCTCAACGTGACGGTCCTCCTGATCGGACGCGACTGGCTGGCGGAGCGCGTCGCACTCGGCGAAAGCGGCTTCAACACCGACATGCTGATCGTCGCAAACATCCGGGCCGATGGCAGCCGCATCGATCTGATCAGCCTGCCGCGTGACTCGGTTGATGTGCCGCTCGGCGACGGATCAGTCTGGGGCCGCAAGATCAACAGCCTGCGCGCCGCCCGCGGACTACCGGCCCTGAAGCAGGCCATGAGCACCGCCCTGGCCATGCCGATCGATTACTACGCGGAGATGACCCTGGACGACCTGGCCCGGATCGTGAACGCCGTGGGTGGAGTGACGGTGAGCCTGGCCGCGCCGCTGAATGACCCGCACCTGTACATGTCGTGGCGCGCCGGCGAAAACCGCCTCGACGGCCGCACGGCGATCCTGTTCGCACGGAGCCGATACGGCGACAGCGACTACGCGCGTGGCGATCGCAACCAGGTGCTGCTGATTGCGCTGCGCGACAAGCTGCTAGCGGGAGGCTACGACCCGCTGGCGCTGCTGACCAGCCTGCCGGGGCTGGACACCGACATCCGGCCGGAGGAGATGCCGATGCTGCTCGAGCTGGCACGGCGCAGCGCGGACGCACCGATCACGCGAAAGGTCCTGTCGCCGCCTGGGTACACGACCTTCGTTGGCCTGTCTGGTGCGCGCGGCTGGATATCGGTCCCGGACCTCGAAGCCATCCGAGCCTACACCGCCACCGTGTTGTCTCAGCCCTAGTCATCCTGGCCCCGCGCGGCGCGGATCCGGGCGGCGCGATCGTGCGAGTGGGCGGCGTAGGGTCCACGTACCCTAGCCGAAGATCAGGCCGTGCTCTGCGACGAGCCGGGGGATGCTGGTCGGATCGGTCTCCAGGCCGTAGCGCGACCGCACCTCGGCGAGGACCTCCGGCGCAGCGCGCCCGGCCGCGAAGAGCTCGACCAGCTCCTCGAAATACCGCTCGAAACCAGCCGGCGAGATGATCTCCAGCAGGCTGGCATCCGTGTCGCCCGCGTTCCAAAACGTGTGCCACTGGCCGCGTGGCTTGAAGATGAGATCGCCCGGCTCGCTGTAGATGATCTCGTCGCCGAGCAGGGCGCCGATCCTCCCGGTGAGCACGAAGCTGTACTCGTCCTCGCGGCTGTGCCGATGCAGCGGACCTCCCAGGGCGTGCGGCCCCATCGGATGCTCCACCATGGCGAAGCGGCCGCCGGAATCGTCCCCATCGACCATGAATCGGACCCCGATGCCGCCCAGGCGACCCGCCCGACCCTGGCCCGGCCTCACGACCTTCGCGCCTTCGGCGTGCATTCGATCCTCTATCCGTGATGGACCGTCAGGGTACTCGCCCGTGGAGCGCTGGGCGTTATCCACGAGGCATCTCCCCGTCACCGTATCGGTCAGTGCCGGGTTGAGGATTCGCCCGGCTGGGTTGCGGTCCGCCGGGTTCCGCTCGGCGGAGTTCCGCCGGCTGGGTTCCGCTCCGACCCGCGCATCCCGGCCAGGTTCCGCCCCACCGGGCGGATCCAACGATCAAGGATGGGCCGGAACAGCCCCAATTCGGGCCGATTTGGCCCAATCCGGGCCAACAGTTGCGTCTCACGGGAATCGGGGCCACTAACTCGCCGATGCTTGATCGTTGGATCCGCCCGGTGGAACAACCAGCCCGATGCCGATGCCCCCCTTCTTTGCGGCGCTCGCCCGCCGATCCGCTCGCCCGCCCCGCTCGCCCGCCCCGCTCACCCGCCCCGCTCAGCCGGCCAGGATCGCGTCGATCTGCCCGACCGCCAGGGTGAGTCCTTCTTCCATTCCCATCTTGGCCAGCTGCTGCATGGCCTCAAGAGACGGGAACGTCGTCTCGATCGACATCGTCGTGACGCCGGAGGTCCCCTCGGTCAGGATGACGCGCGTCGCGGTGGTGGGCATTTTCGGGTTGGGATTGCCCGCCTCGTCGGCGAAGCCATCTTCGAACTCCAGCCCATGGGGCGCCTCCACGGTCAGCACCCGCCACCAGCCGTAGTACCGGTCACCCTCCGGGCCGGTCATGAAGTAGGTGACGCTGCCACCCGGCGCCATGTTGTGCTCGACGACCGTCGCCGGATAGGTCGGCGGCCCCCACCAGCGCTCGAGTTGCCGCGGGTCCTCCCAGAGCTTCCAGACGCGGCCGATGGCGGCCTCGAATTGCGCGGTGAGCGTCATGGTCAGCGCTTCGGGATCGGTGTGGACGTGGGTGACGGTCACGGCGAGTCTCCTGCTTCACGCTCGGCGAAAATCTCGCCGAATCGGTCCATCCGGCTGCGCCAGATCTCTTCGAGTTCTTCGAGCAGCCGCGCGGCGGCGTGAACGCCCTCGATCCGAGCGCTTACGAGCTGCTCGCGGCCTCGTCGATGCTTGACCACGAGCCCGGCCCGTTCCAGCACGGCCACGTGTTTCTGGACGGCCGCCATGCTCATCGGGTACCGGCGGGCCAACTCCGACACGGACCGCTCGCCGCGCAGAGCCACCGCCACGATGTCTCGACGGGTCGCATTGCAGAGGGCTCGAAGAAGCTGGTCGTCGCGCAGGTCGGTCCTGGGAGCATGTACAACCATTCGGTTGTAGGTTAACGCACCGGTCTGGAGGGCGCAAGCGCCAGGGTACCGAGGCCTCTCGCGAAACCATCGCGCGACTCTGGCCGAGGTTTGGGCCCACCCTAGGCCGATGCCGTACCCGGCGACTCCACGACCAGGCCATTCAGCCGGGCAGCAGCGGCCTGGCGATCGTCGTAGGTGACGAAGGCGTCGAGCTCGTCTTCGATCTCCAGCGCCGAGGCGAGGTGGATGGCGTCCAACGAGCGCAACCCCACCGGCTCGAGGCCGGCGGCGCGCTCCGCGATCGATCCATCCAGCTCCACGAACTCCATGACCTGGAGCAGCGACCGTGCCTGATCCAGCGAAGCAGGGCTGCGGCGCCGCACGACCCGCATCAGCTCCACCGCCATGACTCGACTGCTGATGCGGGTCACCTGGTCCGCCAGGAATCGCCCGAGCGGTTTCGACTCAGCTTCGGCAACAACCAGCTTCACCGCAGCCGAGGCATCCAGGTAGACCCGGCCACTCACCACGTCTCCTCGTCCCGCATCTCCCGAAGCACGTCGGAAAGCTGCTTGCCGCGCATCGGCGGCAACGGCTCGGGGAGGTCCTCCCACGCTCGCTTGGCGGGCGTGATGCGGCCCTCCGCCAGCATGCGCTGGTAGGTCGACAGCTGGCGGTCCGGCAGGGGCGTCAGGTGCGCGACAGGCTCGCCGCGCTCGGTGACCTCGTAGGCGCGCCCCTCCTCCCGCACCTGCTTGAGGTAGACCGACAGGTTTTGGCGCAGCTCGCGGACCCCTACCCGCTCCGGTCGGCGCTTCTCAGTGCTCATGACGCACAATAGTAGCACATCACCGTGACACCCAACCTGACACTCCCCCCGCCTACACTCCTCGCGTGACCCTCCCCCTCCCCACGCTCGGCCCACTCCCCGACTCAGACGAAGCCTGGGACGAGTGGGTCTCCGCTTCCCGCACCCGCAACTGGCTCGAGGGCGACCCCCTCCTCGACTGGCTGCACCGATTCGGCGCCGATCACGGCTTCACCCCGGACGACGAGCTGCCCACCTACGACGAGCGCACCGATATGCGCGCCTACGTCCTCCACAAGGGCATTGCCTTCGAGGCCGCGGTCGTCGCCCTCATCCACGACATCCTCCCGACCCAGCGCATCGCCGACGGACCGATGGACTCCCGCGACCTCGCCAAGGCGCAGGCCACCACCGACGCCATCCACGCAGGCGTCCCGGTGATCGAGCAAGCTGTCCTCTTCGACCAGGTGCACCGCACCTACGGCGTGGCGGATCTTCTTGTGAGATCAGATCACCTGAACACCCTTGTGCCCGGCACCCTCACCCCCACGGAAGCTTCCCTCCCCTCCGCCGCCCTCGGCACGCCATGGCACTACCGGGTGGTGGACATCAAGTTCCGCACCCTCGACCTGCGGAAGGACGGCAGCGCGGGCAGCGACCTCGCCCACTACATGTCCCAGGTCTGGATCTACAACGAGGCGCTGGCCCGCATCCTGGGCATGACCCCGCCCGCCTCGTTCCTCCTGGGGCGCAACTGGACCCAGGGCACCAGGGGCCGCGGCGACTCCTGCTTCGATCGAATGGCGCGGGTCGACCATGACCGCACGCTCAACGCCGATGGCGACCTCCTCTCCACCACCGCCCTGGCCGCGGTCGAGTGGATCCGCCGCCTCCGCCGCGAGGGTGCCAGCTGGAGCTCGCTCCCCACGCCATCGGTGCCCGAGCTTTACCCGCACGCGCGCAATTCGCAGGATCAGCCCTGGCACGCCGCCAAGGTGCGCATCGCAACCGAGCTCAAGGAGCTCACCCTGCTGCCTGGCATGAATCCCCAGCTGCGTCGCGACGCGCACGCGCGCGGCATCATGCGATGGGACGACCCGCGAGCGACCGCCACGACCCTGGGTGTCACCCGCTCCCCTGACAAGACGGACGCGGTCCTGCTCGTCAACCGCGACCACCCCGAGCTGCTGGTCGCCCCCGAGCGCATCACCCACGCGGACGCAGCCTGGCGCACGCCCGCCCGCGCCGAGTTCTACGTCGACTTCGAGACGGTCTCCAACCTGGCCGATGACTTCAGCCAGTTGCCCCGCATCGGCGGTCAGCCGCTCATCTTCCAGATCGGCTGCGGCTGGCTGGAGGATGGCGCCTGGCAGTTCAGGCAGTGGACGACCAAACGCCTGACCGAGGCCGATGAGGCCGCCATCATCGACGCCTGGCTGGCCTCCATGGAGGGGCACCTGGCCGCCTGCGGCCTGTCCTGGACCGATGCCCGCGTCTACCACTGGTCCGCCGCCGAGGCCTCATTCCTGGTCAACGCCTACAACTCGGCCCGCCAGCGGCATCCCGAGCGCAGCTGGCCGGATCCGCCGTGGTTCGACCTGCTCAGCCTGGTCATCCGCCCCGAGCCGGTGACGGTGGCCGGCGCCTTCGGCTTTGGCCTCAAGGCGATCGCCAGCGGGATGCACCGCGCCGGCCTGATCGAGACGACCTGGACCGATGGCCCGACTGACGGCCTGGGCGCCATGATCGGCGCCTGGTGGTGCGATGAGGAGGCCGAGCGGACGGGGGTCACGCTGCCCGAGATCGAGCTGATGCGCGAGACCGGCCGCTACAACGAGGTCGACTGCCGCTCGATGGCCGAGGTGCTGGGGTGGTTGAGGGCGAACCGCTGACGGTCACTTGACACCTGTACCGTCTGTTGTACTGTGCACGATCATGAAGACGGTACCGATCTCCGAGCTCCGGCAGCGCGTGGCCGACGTCATCGACGAGGTTCAGGCCAGCGATGAGCCCACGATCGTGCTCCAGCGGTCGCGTCGGGCCGCGTACATCGTGAGTCCGGACCGATACGAACGCGATCAGCAGGAGCTCAGCCTGCTCCGCCGACAGCTCTTTGTGGCCGAGGTCCGCGAGGCCGAATCCGAGTACCGCGCAGGCGCGACTCCCCACTTCGGCGACGTCGAACAGATCCTCGACGAGCTCCGTCCCTGACGTGCGGTTCTCCGCATCGAGCCGCTTCCTTCGCAAGGCGAAGAAACTGAAGGAACCCCAAGCCTCCATGCTGCGGGCGGCGCTGCGGCGCTTCGCAGCCGAGCCCCAGGATCCCCTGCTGCATACCCACAAACTGAAGGGCGAGCTCGAAGGGTACTGGGCGTTCAGCGTCGACGACGATCTGCGCGTCCTCTTCCGCTGGGAGGGCGACGAGGCGTTCCTGGTGAGCCTCGGCTCCCACGACGAGGTGTACTAAGCCAGCGAGTCAGCCGCCGGCGACCCTCACCGTGCCGGCCGACGTGGAGGGGCTGGGCAGGGGCTCGCCGTCCTCCTGCATCGCCTCCAGGTGCATTGCGACGGCCGATCGGATGAGGCGCTCCGTCTCGGCTCGCGTTGCGCCCGCCGCGACGGGCTGCCCACCAGCCACGTCATCCGCGAGGCGATGGAGCGCTACGTCGTCGCCCGCCGCGGCGAACCAAACGCTGACCTGCCCGCACTGGTCGGAATGTTCGAGGGCGCCGACGATGTGGCTGAGCGTGACGAGGAGATCCTGCGCGCCGAGATGCCCGCAGCAGTTGAGGCCACTGCAGCCAAGCGCGCCAACTGACCCGTGGCGGCCATTCTCGTCGACACCAGCGCGCTGTACGCCATCGCGAACCGGGATGCTGCGCATCACGAGCAGCTCGTCGAACGCCTGCGCTCAGACGTCCCGGCGGTGATCGTCCCGCAGTCGGTGCTCCCGGAGATCTGCTACCTGATCGGCAGCCGGCGCGGCCCTGCCGGGGAGGCCGACTTCGTGGCTGGCCTGGTTGGCGCCGGCTGGCGGCTGGAGCCGGTCACATCGGGCGATGTCGAGCGCGCAGCCGAGCTGATGCGCATGTATGCCGATGCCGCCATCGGCTTCGTGGACGCCTCGCTGGTGGCCATTGCGGAGCGGCTGGGCATCCGCCAAGTGTGGACCCTGGATCGGCGCGATTTCAGCCTGATCCGCCCCAAGCACGTCGAGGCCTTCGAGATCGTCCCGTAGGCCCGGCGGGCGACCAGCGGATCTCAGCCGGCGGCAGGCTTCCTCGGTCTTGGAGCGCGAGGGATCGACACCTGCCGCAGTCGCGGGCGGGTGATGGGCGGCCCAGCCGGTCGCGCTCGTGTGGAGCGCCTGGTTGAGGTGGCGGTTACCGCCGCGGTGCAAGCGCATCCGAGAGGACATCGATGACCCGTGCTGCGGCGGCGCGACCCTGGACGATGCAGTCAGGCAGCCCGACCCCGCGATAGGCGGCGCCCGCCAGGACGAGATTCGGCGTGTCGGTGAGGGCGGCGAACGCCCCACTCACCCGATCGAGGTGTCCCACCGTGTAGTGGGGCATCTGGCCGGACCATCGGGCGACGCGGGTCATCAGCGGTGTGCCCCGGACGCCCATCGTCAACGCGAGGTCTCGCTCCACCGCGGCGACGATCTCGGTGTCCGACCTGTCGAGGAGCTGCTCGCGCCGTGACCCGGCGAAGGCGCGCAGGAGGATCGCGCCGTCGGGCGCCCGACCGGCCCACTTGAGCGAGCTCCACGTGCACGCCTCGATCGAGAGCGGCTCCCCGGCAGCGACAAGGAAGCCGTGGCCAACGGGCGGCTCCGGGAATTGGTCGAGCCGATAGCCGAGTGACACGACCGCGGTGCTGCCGTGAGGGATCGCCCGGATCTGGCTCGCCGCCGCGGGCGCAAGGTCCTCGAGGAGTCCGGCGGCAGCGGGTCCAGGCGCGGCGAGGACAACGGCCTCAGGTCGGAGGATCTCGCCGCCGGTCAGCCGCACGTCGAACCGGCCGTTGCGCCGCTCGAGGGCCACGACCGCCGACCGCATCCGCACCTGGACCTGGGTGGATCGATCGAGTACCTCGATCAGCGCGCCGGTCAGCTGCCCGGCTCCCTCGGCCAGGGTCACGAACGGCGAGCCACCACCCTCGCCGGTCCGCGCCCGCCTGCCGGAGGCGAGGCTCGCGAGGAGGAGGCTGCGGTGCCGCCGCTCCGCGTCACGCAGCTGGGGCAGGACCGCCAGAAGGCTGAGCTCGTCGATCGGCGTGCCGTAGACGCCGCCGATGAGCGGGCCGGCGAGTCGCTCGACGAGGGCAGACCCGAGCCGTCGGCGAAGGAACGTCCCGATCGCGACATCGTGATCGAGCCCGTCGCGCGGGATGACGAGATCCAAACCCATCCGGAGCTTCTCGAGCGGCGAGAACATGTCGGTCATGACGAGGGGACGCATCCGCGTCGGGAGGACGAGACCCATCCCCTCGGGCAGTCGGGCGAAGCGACCGCGCGAGCGGATGTAGACGGTCCGCGGATCGGTCGTCCGGATGATCGAGTCGCCGAGACCGAGCTCGTGGGCGAGCTCCAGCGCAGCGGGCCGGTAGTTGATGAACGAATCAGGGCCGGCCTCGACGAGGAAGCCGTCATCGGTCCGCTCGGTGCGCACTTTGCCGCCGAGCCGGCCGGTCGCCTCGACGAGCATCGTGGGGACGCCGGCCCGATCGAGCGCGTACGCCGCGGTCAGGCCGGTGATCCCGCCGCCGACGACCAGGACCGTCATCGCCGTCGCGCCCGCCTCAGTGCTCTCGGTCGGCGACGAGCGGCGGGACGAACGGGCAGAGTGGATCGGCCCCCAGCATGTCGCCGGTCCGGGCGTAGGCCCGGGCTCGGGACCCGCCGCAGATTTGGACGTACTCGCAGCGGCCGCAGCGACCCTTGTACCTCGTCACGTCGCGCAGGCTGGTGAACACCGGATGGCTGCGGTAGAGCTCGACGACGTCGTCGGTCCGGATGTTCCCCGTCTTGACCGGGAGGAACCCGGACGGGTGCACCGATCCGTCGTAGGCGATGAACATGATCCCGTTCCCGTCCCGGACGCCGAAGCCGCGACCCACGGACGTCGCCGCGATC
>JBDSIN010000046.1:0-3504 GCA_039917955.1 Candidatus Limnocylindria bacterium | reverse complement strand
CGTAGTGATAATCCGCGGCGGCGCGGTCGCCGAGGCGGGATGGACCCGAGACCGCGAAGCGCGGGTCGGCCCTTCCGCCGTGCGAGACGGTGGATGGGCGCGAGGGCGCCGGACGGGGCGCATCTGCGCGGCTCTCCGCCGCACTGGCGACCGCGTCACCGACGTCAGTCGATATCGGGCGAGCGGTTGGCGCCGGACGCTGGAGGGCGCGCCGCTGTGCGCGCCGCTGTCGCTCTCGGCGGTTGGCCGCCTTGCCTCCCTGTCGAGCCATCGGTACCCCTGCGCTGGTATGGGTGCGGCCCGCACACACCGGTGAGGCCGTTTCGGGGCGGTATGATACCAGCCGTTTCGGCCCACGCCCGACGGGCACTCCGCCCGACCCGGTCCGGCCGCCCGACCGGATGGTGCCCAACCGGTGTCAGATCTAAACCGATTCCTTGCCGACAATCTGGCGGTCGTCGTGGTGCTGCTCGCCGTCGTCCTGGCAGCGCTGGCGGTCGTCACCGTCGTGCAGTGGGCCCGACTCGGTCGAGCGGTGCGCGGATATCGGTCCCTGCTGGGTGGCTCCGACGGCGGGTCGCTCCAGCAGGTGCTCGACGCCCACATCGGTATGGTCGGAACCGTGAGGGAGCAGCTGGACCAACTGGTGCTCCTCCACGAACACCTGGAGGCGCGCTCACGCGGAAGCCTGCAGCACGTCGGACTGGTCCGCTTCAATCCGTTTGAGGACACCGGGTCCGATCAGAGCTTCGCGATCGCGCTGCTCGATGGCCGTCGCGATGGGATCGTCATCAGTAGCCTGCACGGACGAGGGCAGACGCGCGTCTTCGCCAAGCCGGTTTCGTCGGGCGAATCGACGCACACGCTCTCCGACGAGGAGGCCCAGGCGATCCGCATCGCGTCGGAGGGCACCAGCCCCACGCCCGCCGTCGGCTGAGGGCAGCCGCGTGGCGACAGACCAACCGTCCGATCCGAGCCAGGAACAGCTGGCCGCCCGCCGCCTGCTCGACGCACTGCGTCGTTACCATCGTCGCGAACCGCTGCGTGCCGACGTCCGCGTCGACACCCTGATCGCCCAGGTGCACGGCAGCGTCGACGCCCGCCCAGCGGGTCATCGCGGCGCAAGCCGGTTGACGATCGACGACGCGGCGCTTCGGGCCGTGATCGACGAGCTGGTCGCGCGCGGCGCGATGGAACGGCGCGGCCACCGGGTGCGACTGCCCGACCACCAGCCGGGCTTGAGTCAGGAGATGCGTGAGCGCGTCGATCGGCTGCTGGGCGGCCTTCGCGAGGCTGGCGCCGTGCCACCCCCGATCGACGGGATCGCCGCGCGACTTGGCATCCCGCCGGGAGTGGTGGCTCAGCTGCGCGCTGCCGGCGAGGTCGTCAATGTGGCTCCCGGCATCGACTATCCCCGCGCCACCTGGCTGGAGATCAGCGAGCGTCTCGACCGGCTGGCCCGTCGCGGACCGCTGAACGTCGCCCGGGTCAGGGACGACCTGCGCGCGAGCCGCCGCCACGCCGAAGCGATCCTTCGCCACCTCCGCAACGGACCACCTCGAGCCTCCGGCTGAACGGCGCTGCGGCCACGGCCCGAGGTCAGCTGGCCGCGGCGAGCCGGTCGAGCGCCAGGTCCGCGACCGGCAGTTCCTCGCCGGCGACCAGGCGCGCCTGGCGGAACGAGGCGGCAGCGGCGGGCCGGTCGCCGCGCTGCTCATAGCGCTGACCGAGGACGAGCAGGAGATCGACCAGCCGTCCGCGCATCAGCGACCGTCGCTCCTCGACGAATGCCGAGTCGCCGTAGAAGGGACAGTCGTCGAGGTAATCGCCGCGGTAGAGGGAACGCGCCCGTTCGAGGTGCACCAGCGCGGCATCCGGGTCGGCCGCCGCCCCGGCGTCCACCATCCGACCCTCGAAGGCGGTGACGTCATCCCACTCGATGACGGCCGGATCGAGCCGATACCGATCGTTGTGGAAGGCGATCGCGGCGCCCCGGTCGCGGCCGGCGCGCCCGGGTTCGAGTGTGCTCCGCAGCCCGCCCAGGGTGCGATGGAAGGCCAGGTCCGCACGGTCCAGGTCAACGTCGGGCCAGATCAGTTCGATGATCTCGTCCTTGGCGGCCCCGCGCTCGCCGCGGTCGAGCAGGAAGGCGAAGACCGCCTCGGCCTGCCGTGAGCCGGCCTTGGCGCCACCCCACTGCCGCAGCTGCTGGCCCCCGCGTTCAGCGCGCAGCGGACCGAGCGCAAACACGTGAAGCCCGGCGGTCGATGGCGACGAGGCGTCCTGCAGCACCTGCCGCAGCGCTGTCGCGCGCGAGTCGAATGAGGCCCGCTCCCGGTGCAGCGTGTCGAGCGCTTCGACCTGCTCCTCGTGCCGCTCCGCCAGGCCCAGCGATGCCGCGAGATAGCTCGCCGCCAGGCCGAGCATCTCGAGCTCGCGAGGCGTGAATGGCAGCTGAGAGCGCTTGGCGCCGAACAGCGCCCGCCCCACCTCGGTCTCGCCTACGCGCAGCGGGACCCGGTGGGCGAGCGGCGAGTCGCGATCGAAGGTGCCGTGCGCCGCGACCACCACGCCGGAGCCATCGGTCACCTCGGCGCCGCTGAGACGGAAGGTCCGGGTCAGGCGGGCCAGCGCGGGTTCGATCGAGCGGTCAGGCCGCTGGGCGGTGAGGATGTCCTCGCCGAGCGCCCTGAGCAGGCGGCCCGACGCCGCGTCGCTGCCTGCACCCCCGAGCAGGGCGCGACTGCGCGTGGTGATCGGATCGAACAGCGCGATGGTCACCACCAGGGCGAGCGCGGTCACGATCGGCAGGTCGACGGCCAGCAGCTCCCGCGCCAGCCGCTCGAGGCCGATCAGCGCGCCCACGTACGCGGTGACTCCCAGACCGATGGCCAGCGAGTAGCGGAAGGCCCGCCCGGCGACGTCCGACGCCAGGAAGAGGCCGTGCGCGAAGACCGCATAGGCGGCCAGGATCATCGCCGCGCTCACCAGGCTGACGCCGATCCACGGGTCACTATCGGCCGGGCCGGGGAGGAAGCGCATGACGCCGCCCGCCGCGCCGACGCACACGGTGGCCAGCGCCGCGAGCAGTTGTCGTCGGCGGGACCGATCGGAGCCGGCCCCCCACAGGCCGACGGCGATCCAGCTGATCGCGAAGGCGAAGATCGCGATGCGGACGGCGATCCACGCCCATCCGAAGAGTTCACCCGGAATGCCCGGCAACTCGAAGTGCGGTGGCGTGACCGCGAACTGCTGGTCCGGCCAGATGACGGCGCCGATCGCCATGGCGGCCGACGACAGGTAGGTTGCCGCGAGCGCGCCGCGCGCAAGTGCGGATCGGCGGCCTTCGATGGCCAGTGCCAGCGAGATGTGCAGCGTCCCGGCCGGCAGCAGGAAGGCGGCGACGTCCTCGATGGCATTTGCGGGTCGGATGATCGATGCGTCGGTGGTGAGTCGCTGCACGAGGATCGCGACCGACCATGCCACCAGGTACAGGCAGAGCAG
>JBDSIN010000045.1:0-12733 GCA_039917955.1 Candidatus Limnocylindria bacterium | reverse complement strand
GTCCGCCACGCCCGTCGCGTCGAACACGAAGCTCGCGTTGCGCGACGTGGCGGCGAAGGACGCGACCGATGGGGCCAGTTTCCCCCGGAGCACGGTGATGTCGGCGCGAGCCTCGTAGGCCGTGTTCTGCCCGGGGCCAAAGACGAGGGAGACGGCGATATCGCCCTGGCTCAGTACGGCCCGTTGACCCTCCTCGCCTTCGACACTGAGCTCCTGGCGACTCATCGCGCGCGCCGCGTTCACGGCGGCCTGGGCGATGGCATTGGTGACGTGCGACTCGACCGGCGTGGTGCTGAGCGTGACGACCACATCGTCCGGATCAGGAACCAAGATGGCCGCGCCCAGTGCGGTTCGGATGGCGTTCGCGTCGAGCCGTCTCCCGGCGCTCGCTGCGCGGACCGAGAAACCGGTGGCGGGATCGTAGAGCGCCCTGGCACCGATGGGCGGGGACGTGAACCGCGCCGCGATGGCCGCCGCCGCCTGGTCGATGGCATCGGCCTCGTAGCCGTGGGCGTTGGCGGTCAGGTCGGTCGAGATCGCCAACGCGCCGATACGGGCCAGGCCATCGGTCAGCAGGTTCCCGCTTCGGGCGACGGCAAAGGCCGCGTCGAGCATCGCATCCCACTCGTAGCCCCGCCCGATCTCGTCATAAGCGATCCGGGTCGGCACCCCGTCGACCACGACCGTCGCCGTTCCTGAGGTGAGAGACGGCAGCGCGTCGCGAAGGCGCGCCTCTGCCTCGACGCGGGTGAGACCACCCAGCGCAATCTCGCCGATCCGCACGCCGGGCATCACCCGCCCGCTGTTGGCCGCCGCCACCGCCGCGGAGACGCCGACAAGTGCCGCCAGCAGGACCGCAGCGACGATGGCGACTGCCTGCGGCCGTCGGGAGAGCCGTCTCCCGGCGTTCGGAGTCTGTGGCGTGGCGGATTCGGGCCCGGTCGCGTCTGCCGCGGCGGGCGCTGTCACGTTCGCGGCATCGTCCGCCGTCTCAGCACCTCCGGCGGGCACCGCCGGCTTTCGACCCATGTCTTGATTGTGATCCTCGCCGCCTCCGCTGTCGAGGGCAGTCGTCGGCCCTGGGCGGACCCGGTGCTATACTCCGCGACCGAGGCGCCTGGCTTCCCCGGCGCTCTTTTCATGCTCATCACCCGTCGTTGAGGACCATTCGTGGCAAGAAAAGCTCGAACCTGGAAGGGCGCACGCACGCCCCAGGCACTCAAGCGCGTTCGCCAGTCGCTCCGCCGGCGCGCCGTCAACCGCCGCACCCGGAGCGAGGCAAAGACGCTCGTCCAGCAGGCCAACAGCATCGCGCTCGGTCGGGCCGAGGGAGACGGACCGGCGGCCGTGACAGCAGCCATCAGCGCCCTGGACAAGGCCGCCGAGAAGGGGATCATCCACCCCAACAACGCCGCGCGCCGCAAGAGCCGACTGATGGCCAAGGCCAACGCGGCGCACCTCCTCGACGGTGCCGCGGTCGAGGTCGCAGCCGCTCCGAAGAAGAAGTCAACCGCCACGAAGACCGCACAGCGCAAGAAGGTGGCCGTCGCGAAGGCGTCGAAGGCGGCCGCCGCCAAGGCTCCCGATCGACCGCGCACGGCCGCCGGCAAGGCCAAGGTGGCCGTCGTGCGCGCCTCACGTGAGTCAGCCGCAGCCCGAAAGCGCGCAAAGACCGATGCCGAGGGCGAGTCGCCGGCCGACGCGTAGCCTCCGCTCCACCCCATCACGAACGCCCGGCCGCACGCCGGGCGTTTGCAGTACCCGGCAGTCCCGCGTAGCGCTTCGGTCCGGCATCAGCCCATCCGCCGATCGAGCGCCTCCATCGCCAGGTCGGGCGCCGCTAGACTGGCCGGACCGATGACCGACATGTCCGTACGCGTGGTCAGTGTCAACGTCTCCCCCGGCGGGGTCCCCAAGCTGCCGGTCCCCGAGCAGTGGGTGGGCCGCCTTGGCCTCGCCGATGATCGACACGACGAACCGGAGCCGGAGCACGGCGGACCCGACCAGGCCGTCTGCCTCTACTCCGTGGAGGCGATCGCACGGGTCGGCGCCGATGGGCACACCGCCTTTCCCGGCGCGTACGGCGAGAACCTGACGCTCGAGGGCGTGGAGATGGACTCGGTCGCGCCCGGGGATCTGTTCACCGTCGGTGATGGCGGACTGGTCCTGGAGCTGACCAAGCGCGCCGAGCCTTGCCAGACGATTGCGCATTGGTTTGTCGAGCGACGCATCGGGCGCATCAACTCGCGCCAGTACCCCGCCGATGCACGCTGGTACGCGCGGGTCATCACCGAGGGGCCGGTGCGTCCCGGCGACCAGGTGGAGCCCCAACACGGGTCAGGTCCTCTGCCGTAGCCGCCCGGTGCCTACAACGGCCAACAAGGGGCGCCGCAGGCCCCCACCCTGGCCGATTGAGCATGGGGTGGCCGCCGCGCCCAGGCACGGCCTCGAACCTGGCCGTTGTAGGCACGCCGTGATCGCGGCAGCGAGTCGCGGCAGCGAGTCGCGGCAGCGGGTCGCGGCGGCGGGTCGCGGCGGCGGGTCGCGGCACCCCTGCCGCCCGGGCGTCCGTCCCAACGCGGACTAGGCGGCCGGGCTCCTTCGGCGTCGCACCTTCCAGATGTGCTCCATCGGCCAGCGGAGCGCCCACTCGCGATCTGCGTCCGTGCGGTAGCTGCTCACCGCATCGGGCTGCGGTCGCAGTTCGATCAGATCCTCGACCTCGAAGCCGTTGGCTCGGAAGAGTCGGATCCACTCGCCATACGGCAGCTGGAATTCGACGTGCTGGGATTCCCCCACGTCGACCACGTTCAGGTCGAAGTAATCGAGGCTCAATCGGTCGGTCACCTGCTCGACGTCGGGCGGCCAGCAGATGTCGGCGATGGGAGTGTGCATGCTGAACGCGAGCAGTCCGTCGTCGCGCAGCAGACGAGCCACCTCCGGGACCGTTCGGCGCGGATCGGCAAAGACCATCGCGCCGTGGTCGCAGTAGATCACGTCGAAGCTGGCGTCCGGATAGGGCACCGCTTCCGCGCTGGCGTGGATCAGCGGGAAGTCCAGACCCGCTTCCGCCATCAGGCGGCGGGCGTGCTCAAGCTGGCGCTCCGACAGGTCGAGCCCTACCGGCCGCGCACCGCGCTGCGCCAGGGCGATCGACCACTGCGCGGCTCCACAACCGAGCTCCAGCACATCCTTGCCCGCCACATCGCCCAGGGCACGCAGCTCGTCCTCGGGGATCTGCCAGACGCCCCACGCGGCGCCATGCCGAGCGAGGTCCGGGCCGTGATCGGCCTGGTAGGTGTCAGACAGCTCGTTCCAGAATGCGCGGTTGCGCCGGGCATGATCGGTCAGGCCCGGGACGACCGCGCCGGCGTCGGTCATGCGGTGGCGAGGGCCACGAACGCGCCGCGGCCGGCGTACTCGGCCGCGTCCCCCAGCTCCTCCTCGATCCGCAGCAGGCGGTTGTACTTGGCGATCCGCTCGCTACGGCTGATGGAGCCGGTCTTGATCTGCCCGGTTCCGAGCCCCACCACCAGGTCGGCGATGGTGGTGTCCTCGGTCTCTCCGGACCGGTGGCTGATTACCGCCGTCCAGCCCGCTGCGCGAGCCATCTCGACCGCCTCGCGCGTCTCGGTCAGGGTGCCGATCTGGTTGAGCTTGATCAGGATCGAGTTGGCGGCGTGATCGCGGATGCCGCGGGACAGGCGTGCGGTGTTCGTCACCAGCAGGTCGTCGCCCATCACCTGGATCCGGTCGCCGAGCCGCGCGGTAAGCGCGGTCCAGCCAGCCCAGTCATCCTCGGACAGGCCGTCTTCGAGGCTGATGATCGGGTAGCGGGCGACCCAGTCGGCCCAGAAGCCGACCATCTCGTCGCTCGACATCGTTCGTCCCTCGCGAGCCAGCGCATACGAGCCCATCTCGTAGAGCTCCGTCGCCGCGGGGTCGAGGGCGATGGCGATCTGCTCCTCTGGCTGGTATCCCGCCCGCTCGATCGCCTCGAGCACAACGGCGATCGCCGCCTCGTTGGTGCCGAGGCTCGGCGCATAGCCGCCCTCGTCGCCGACGGTCGTGGCGAAGCCGCGTTCATGGAGCAGCGAACCGAGCGCATGGAACGTCTCCGCCGCCCAGCGCAGGGCCTCGGCAAAGGTCGGCGCGCCAAGCGGGGCGATCATGAACTCCTGGAAGTCGGTCGAGTCGACGGCGTGCTTGCCTCCGTTAAGGATGTTCACCAAGGGCACCGGCAGGCGATGGGCGGTCGCTCCCCCGAGGGACCGATACAGCGGCATCTCCTGCGCCGCAGCGGCGGCGTGTGCCGCAGCCAGCGAGACACCGAGCAGCGCGTTCGCGCCGAGCCGTCCCTTGTTCGGCGTGCCGTCGAGAGCGACGAGCGCTCGGTCGAGTCCGGACTGGTCGAGCGCATCGAGGCCATCCACAGCCGCAGCGATCTCACCGTTGACGTTGCCGACCGCGCGCAGGACGCCCTTGCCGCCGTATCGGGACCTATCGCCGTCGCGCAGCTCCACCGCCTCGTGGGCGCCGGTCGACGCACCCGACGGCACGATCGCGCGTCCCCACGCCCCGCTGGCGAGTCGCACCTCTACTTCGATGGTCGGGTTGCCGCGCGAGTCGAGCACCTCGCGGCCGCGCACCGCAGCGATCCGCGTGTCCATCGGGCTCACGGCACTCGATCGGGCAGCGCGGCGACGCCGGGGAGGACCTTGGCCTCGACGAATTCCAGCGACGCGCCGCCGCCGGTGCTGACGTGGGTCATCTGGTCCACCAGGCCGAGCTTGTCCACCGCGGAGACCGAATCGCCGCCGCCCACGATGGTGACGACCCCGACCGCGGTGCGCGAGGCCACGTAGCGGGCGATCGCGTTGGTCGCATCGGCGAAGGGGGCGATCTCGAAGATGCCCATCGGGCCATTCCAGAAAATCGTCTTGGCCTTGGCGAGGTGCGCGGTGTAGGCGGCCACGGTGGCGGGGCCGATGTCGACCACCGACCAGTCCTTGGGCACTCCCGAGGCAGCCACGACGTGGCGCTGCGAGCGATAGTGGATCTGCGCTGCCACCACCACATCGGTGGGCACCATCAGCCGCACGCGCTTGCGTCGCGCCTCGGACATGATCCGCGTGGCGTTCTCCAGCTGGTCAGCCTCGACCAGGCTCTTGCCCATCGCATAGCCCTTGGCTGCGAGGAACGTGTTCGCCATGCCGCCGCCGACCAGGATCGCCTGGCAGCGCGACAGCAGCGCTTCCAGCACCTCGAGCTTGCCGGAGATCTTCGCCCCGCCGATGATCGTGTGGAACGGCCGAGGCGGCTTCCCCAGCAGAGTGGAGAGCGCGCGCACCTCGGACTCGAGCAGGAACCCGGCCACGCTCGGCAGGAAGTGGGTGATCCCCTCCGTCGAGGCGTGGGCACGGTGGGCGGAGCCAAAGGCATCGTTGACATAGATATCGGCCATGTCGGCCAGCGCCTTGGCGAACTTCGGGTCGTTCGCCTCCTCCTCCGCGTGGAAGCGCAGGTTCTCCAGCAGGAGGAGGTCGCCCGGGCGAAGCTTGTCGACCGCCACCTGAACGCCCGGCCCAAGGGCGTCACCCGTCATACGCACCTGGCGCCCGAGCAGTTGGCTCAGCCGGTCGGCGACCGGCTTCAGCCGCAACGCGTCGTTGACCTTGCCCTTCGGCCGGCCGAGGTGGCTGGCCAGGATCACGATCGCGCCGCGCTCGAGCAGGTGGATGATCGTCGGCAGGCTGGCACGGATGCGGGTGTCATCGGTGATCCGTCCGTCGTCGAGTGGCACGTTGAGATCAGCCCGAAGGAAGACGCGCTTCCCCCGTACCTCGATGTCGCGAACGGTCTGCTTGTTCACAGGCGAGCGGCCATGAAGGTGGCGAGATCCGCGACCCGGCAGCTGTAGCCCCACTCGTTGTCGTACCACGCGACCACCTTGAGCAGGTTCTCGCCGACCACCATGGTGGAGGCGCCGTCCACGATGCTCGAGCGCTCGTCGCCCTTGAAGTCCATGCTCACCAGCTCCTCGGTGGTGAAGCCGAGCAGGCCCTGCATCGGCCCGCTCGAGGCGGCCAGCAGCGCGGCGTTGGCGGTCTCCGCGGTGACCGGGCGGCTGGTGATGGCCACGAAATCGATGATGCTCACGGTGGCGGTCGGCACGCGCAGCGCGAATCCGTCGAAGCGGCCCTTCAACTCGGGGATCACCAGCGCCAGCGCCTTGGCGGCACCGGTGGTGGTGGGGATGATGTTCTGTCCGGCGCTGCGCGCGCGGCGCAGGTCCTTGTGGTAGACGTCGAGCACGTTCTGGTCGTTGGTGTACGCGTGGACCGTGGTCATCATGCCGCGTTCGATGCCGAAGCTGTCCCAGATCACCTTGGCCGGTAGCGCCAGTCCGTTGGTGGTGCATGACGCGTTGCTGACGATGTGGTGGGTGTCGGGGTCGTACGTCCCCTCGTTCACGCCCAGCACGAGGGTGGCGTCCTCATTCTTGGCGGGCGCACTGATGATCACCTTGCGGGCGCCGGCATCAAGGTGCGCGTGCGCTTTGGTGGCATCGGTGAAGATGCCGGTCGACTCGACCACGATATCCACGCCGAGCGCCTTCCAGGGCAGGGCTGCGGGGTCCCGCTCACTGAAGGCCTTGATGATCTGGCCGTTCACGGTGATCGTGCCGTCGCCGGCACTCACCTCGCCGTCGAAGCGGCCATAGGTCGAGTCGTACTTGAACAGGTGAGCGTTCGTGGCGGTCGGTGCCAGGTCGTTGATGGCCACCACCTCAAGCTGGTCGGGGTGGCGTTCCAGGATCGCCTTGAGCGTCTGGCGACCGATGCGGCCGAAGCCATTGATTCCAATGCGCGTCACGAGTGCTCCTTCGCGTAGGCAGGGTCTTGCAGCCGATCGTTCACGATCGGCAGGAGTCCAATCAGAGAGACGTCGTCGCCGTGCTGCGCCAGTTCGACGCGCACGCGACGGGCCGGAAGCGGGAACGCACGGCGGTCGATCTCTCGCCGCACGGCGTCCTTCAGCTCCGGCCGATGCAGGGCGATGCTGCCGCCCAGCACGATCACCTCCGGGTTCAATACGTTGACGAGGCCGGCGCACATGGCGCCGAGCGCCAGCCAGGCGCGGTCGAGGACTGCCTGGCAGGCGGCGTCGCCGGCGTCCGCGGCTCGCCCCACCAGCTCGGCGGTCACCCCGGCCTGGTCGCTGGTGAGCGCTGCCAACTGCGAGGCGGAGCCAGCAGCCAGCAGCGCCCGCCCCTCGCGCGCGATGGCGGTCCCAGAGCCGATCGCTTCGACGTGACCCGGGCTCCCATCTCCGCAGTCGGGGCCGTTCAACTCCACGGTCAGATGACCGATTTCACCGGCGGATCCGTCAAGGCCGATGAGCGGGCGTCCATTGGCGATGATTCCGCCGCCGACGCCGGTCGAGACAGTCACGTACACCGCGTCGCGGGCGTCGCGGGCGGCCCCATAGCGCCACTCGGCCATCATGGCCACGTTGGTGTCGCGCTCGAGAAAGGCGGGCAACTCGAGAACGGAACCGACCTCCGCGGCGAGCGGGACATCGTGCCAGCCGGTCAGATTGGGAGGGGCGAGCACCACGCCGCGCCACGGGTCGAGCGGTCCGGGCGACGAGATGCCGATCCCGGCGGGCGGTTCAAGGCCTCCCCGCCGCGCGTCATCGAGCACGGCATGCGCAAGGGTATGTACTCGCTCGATCACCGACTCCACGCCCTCCTCATCGTTGGTTGCCACGGCACGACGACACGTGACGCGGAGGTCGGGACTGACGTGCGCAGCGCGGATCTGGGTGCCTCCGAGGTCGATGGCCAGGATCGACCGCACGGCTGATGCATCCACAGGTGACCATTGTAGCGGCCGAAAACGTGACCGGCCGCCGGGGCGGTCCGTCGGGTCAGCCCGACGATCCGTGGCCTGGCGGCCGGAACACACGAAACGCGACGATCGCGCGGGTTATCCCGCGCGATCGGTCAGAAGGGTTGAATCGCGGCGCTAGCCGCCGATCCGGAACATCTTGGTGCCGCAGACCGGGCAGGTGCCCTGGGTCGCCGGCTTGCCATTCTTCATGGTGATCTTCTGCTCACCCTTCATGTCGCGCTTGGCCTTGCACTTGACGCAATATGCGTTGGTCGCCATGTGAGAGTTGCCTCCTTAACGGTCCGGCGCAGGGCCGGTTTGGTTAGCGCTGCTCACCGTGCTCGCCGATCAGCGATGACCAGTATGCATGGGGATCGCCGCCCTCGGCGTGCTCAATCTCCCACAGCAGGTGGATGCCGGCCAATCCGACATCGATGCAGCGTGCTTCTGCGGCCTCCTTCGCCGCGCCTTCGAGGAACGTACCGTCGACTCTCTGTGCGTAGGTCGCGCACACCGTCCCGGCGCGCAACCCCGCGAGGCCCGCCAGTACAAAGAGCACCGACGATTCCATCTCGAGGTTCGCGACGCGCTGGCGTCGCAGGTCCTCCGCGAGTTCAGGATAGCGAACCGGGAGCGTGCGCATCGCTCTTCCCTGCGGAGCGTAGAACCCACTCGCCGTCGCAGTCATGCCGACGTGGTGCCGCACTCCCAGCTTGCGGCATGCCGCCTCCAGCGCCCAGACCACGTCCCGGTGGGCGATCGCCGGGTACCCGGGGTGCGCGTAGAAGTCGCTCGTGTTCTCCAGGCGGACCGCTCCGATCGAGACGACCAGGTCGCCCATCTCGATCTCCGGCAGGAGCGCGCCCGACGAGCCAACGCGGATCAGGGTCGCGTGATCGGTGATCTCCATCACCTCTGCAAGCACGATCTCCACGTTGTCGGTGCCGATCCCGGTGGAGATCACCGAGACCCGCATTCCGCGGAACGTGCCCGTTGCGGAGGCGAACTCGCGATTGGTGCGCTCCAGCTCGATGGTGTCGAAGCGTTCGGCGACCTTCGCCACGCGTCCGGGATCCCCCACCAGCAGGACGTGCTCGGCCAGTTCACCACGCTCCAGAGCGATGTGGTACTGGCGGCCGCCAGTGAGCGGTGCGTCTGCGGCGGAGATATCGGTCAAGGGGGTGGCAGCTCCCTGCTGTGAGCGTGGGCGGTCGAATCGGCCGGAGTATACGCTCGGCTCGCCGCAGGACGACTTCGCCGACCGCGACGTCCAATGAGGGCGATCCCGCCGGCCAGCAGCGCCACGCCAAAGCCAGAGGCCGCCAGCCCGGCGGGTCGCAGGACGGCCCGCGTCCCGTCCGGCGCAGGCGCGACGTCGGTGATCACCGGTGGCGGGGACCCAGTCGGCATGGCCCGAGCGAGCACCGAGCGCACGACGGTGCGTTCCGTCCAGGCGTCAACGGCTCCGATCCCGCCCTCGAGCGCGTCGAAGCGCGAGCCCGGTGCCCTGCGGCTGGCAGCCGATGAGGCTATGACACCGGGATCTGCGTCGGTCGGCTGGGGCGCTGCACGGGGCCCGACGGTCGCGGTCGATGCCGGGGGAGCAGCCACGACCTCCAGGTCACTGACCTGCCGCGGCCAGATGCGATAGCCGCGCTCCGGCTCACGGCCGGTGGTCTCCTGGCCGAGCACACCGCGCACCTCGACCCAGGCGCCACGCACGATCGGCGTGACTGGGATCCTGGCGTTCGCCGCCAGGTGGACGCGGATCGGCCCGCTGCCGTCGTCGAGACTGAACGAGACGGAGCCCGCCGACGAGCGCGTCACGGTGCTCGTCACCAGACCCCTCGTGATCACGAGTCTGGTTTCGTCGGATTCGCCCAGCGCCCCGGTTGCGCGGCGGATCGGCTCGGGGTCGCCCTGACGGCCGAGTGTGAGCGGCGGCCGCGTGACGCGCAGGCTGAGCATCCCCGCCTTGGTGGATCGGGTCCCCTCCAGCTCCACGATCAGTCCCAGCGGCAGTGGGCCGGTGTCGTCGCCCAGCCGAATGAGGATGGCGGCGGTTGCGTCCTGGACCGCCGCGCTGGCCGGATCGACCAGTCCACTGGGTAGTGTCACGACCCCCCGAACCCGAACGCGCGCGCCCACCGGGGCGGAACGAGCATCCGCGATCGAGACGAGCGACCAAGAGGCATCCGGCGTGGCGGTCGGCGCCGGGGTGGGCGTCGCGGTCGCGATAGGGGTGGGGGTGGGGGTCGGCGCCGGGGTGGCGGGCGCGCCGAAGGCGAGGATGTCCGCCAGGTCGCGAGGGTGGACCCGGTACCCGGTCAGGCCGGTGCCCGAGGAGTCACGCTGCCCGACCACACCGACCAACCGGATGTTTGTTCCGGGTACCCACCCGGTGAGGTCGATGCCGGCCGCGTCCACGATCACCACACGCGCCGCGCCGCTTCCGTCGTCGAGGTCCACGGCGGTCGCGCCACTGAGCAGGGTCTGACCACTCGCCGTGACGCCGCGCAACTCGACGAGCTTCCCCTCCATCGCTTCGCCGATGGCGCCGGTCGTCGCCGTGATGGGCTGCGGATCGATCCCCGTGCCGAGCAGCTGGATTCCGGCCGCAGTGCTGCGGACGGTGCGCTGCGCGTAGCGGTCGTCAACGAGCCCGGTCACGCGAATCCAGTCCCCGCGCGCGAATGATCCGTCTGGGAGCAGGACAGCAATCCCGCCGGTGGCGTCGGCCAGGTAGCCGCCGCCGTCGGTGAAGCCCGAGTCGGTCAGCGCGACTCCCTCGACAATGACCTGCGACCCGTCGGGCAGCGCCCGCGCGGCCACGATCGTGATCGGCGCGGGTGCCGGGCTTGGGGTCGTGACGGGCGCGGCAGAAGGAGTCGGCGAGGCGGTCGTCTGCGGTGTGTCGGTGGGTATCGGCTCCGGCGTGGTCGTCGCCTCGTCGGTCGGCGTGGGCTCGCCAGAGGGGGTGGGTGTAGAGCTGACGGAGTCCGACGCCGATGCTGACGGCATGGCGCTCGGAACAGGGACGGCTTCGGACGCGCTGTTCTGCGGATCAGGGATCGACTGCGCCGCGAAGTCGACCAGGTTGTCATCGGTGTCCTGGGTCGAGCCGGCTGCTCCGCCGGGAAGCCGTTCCAGTGAGCTGCTCGCAGCGGGCGCCGTGGCCGGACGCGTTTCGAGCCAGGTGCTCGCCGCGGTGCCCCATCCAACCGCGTCGATGGCCAAGGCGGCTCCCTCGATCCGCAGCGCAACGCTGCCTCCGGTGGCGGACAGGCCATTCGCGTAGGTGACGTCGGCGAGCGAGGCAAAGATGCCGGCCTCGTTGGCGACCAGCAGGTGGGCGCCGGGCAGCACGACCGCGGCGCCGGCAGCCCACGACGCCTTGCGGGTGATGGTTGCGCCGGTGGCCGTCACATACACGACCTCCAGACCCTCGAGCCGAAGGGCAGCCGCGGTCGGGTTGTAGATCTCGATGAACTCGTCCGAGGCACTCACCCCACCGGTCGTAACCTCGCTCACCACGAGGTGGGCGCTGCCGGCGAGCGGCTCCAGACCGGTATCGAAATCGGGCAGTGGGAGCGCCACGGCGCGGTCGAGGGCCACGAACAGCACGACCACCGAAGCAACGAGCGCGAGAATTCTGCGGACGCCGGGAGAAGCGACCGGAAGGACGGGGACGGACGGCATGACGCACCTCATTGGGGGAGGCGTCAGGCAGACAGATGATCGGTTCGGGGGTGTTACCCCCGACTTATCCGCCGGTTAGTCGGAGCCTCGCGTACAATCGCGCACCCATGGCCAAGAAGACCCCCTCCCGCCGCGAAGCCGAGGCGCGTGCCGAGGCGCGCCGCCGATCACGCATGCTGGCCCGCGGCGAGACGATCGCCGACTCGGCAGCCGAGGACGAGGCGACACCTGCGTCCAGACCGCAAGGCCTCACCTTCCTGCAGCGCGTCTTCCCGGCTGCACCGCCCCTGCCGGGCAAACCGGACCCAATGCTCGGGTTCACCTACAGCGGTCCGCTGCCGCAGGTCGTGTCATCGTTCTGGCTGATCCGCCGCAACCTGTACGCCGGCGTCGGGATGGGGATCCTGTGGGCCGCCGCCTACATCGTCACCGTGCTGTACGGCGGCTCGATGATCGGGGTATCGGCTTCGTTCCTGTCCTTCGGCAGCCTGGTTGCGGCGGGCTGGCTTGGCTGGCAGCGGCCCTGGCTCTACGGGCTGGTGGCGGCGGTGGTCGGCTACGTGCTCTTTGCGTCGTACTTCAGTTACCTGGCGGCAAACGATCCGGATGCGACGGCCGCCACCGGCGAGCTGGCGCAGTACCTCTTCAGCAACGGCCTGCTGCAGGTGGGCGTTGGGGCCCTGGCCGGCTTCTACGGCGGCTACCTGCGCCGGCGCTTCTCGGACCCCAACCTTCGCCGCGAACAGGCCCGCCGCAAGCGCTGAGCTCGGCCTGTCCCTACGCCGCGGCGCACTACCGCCGGGGTTCGTGCGCCGCAACCGCCTCCGTCGCGCGCCTGACGGCAGTCGCGTAGTCCTCCGACAGCCCGAGCACCTCTCCGGTCGAGCGCATCTCGGGACCCGGCGTGACATCGACTCCGGGCAGCCGCCACAGCGAGCCGACCGGTGCCTTCACCGCCACCAGGAGTGCGTCCCTGGCGAGCCCCCGCAGCCACCCGACCTCCTCGAGGCTGGCGCCGAGCGCGCAGCGAACGGCGGCCGCCACCACGTCGCGGCCGGTCGCCTTGGCCACGATCGGCACGGTTCGGCTCGCCCGCGGATTCGCCTCGATGACGACCACCCGGTCGCCGGCCACGATCG
>JBDSIN010000044.1:0-7546 GCA_039917955.1 Candidatus Limnocylindria bacterium | reverse complement strand
ATCGCTGGGGTGATGCGGGACCCCCGCTCGACGCGACCGACGCGTCGCTCGCGGCCCTGCTCGCGACTCACGCTCGAGAAACGGCGACAGCGGTAGGCGCCGACGGCGCTACTTCGCAGGCCGGGATCGTCGGCAAACCGGACCGCGTCTGGGCTCGTCAGGCGCGGGAGGAGGCGCTCCGATGACCGGAGGACTCGAGGCGCGCATCGCCGGCGAGATTGTCGCACCGGCCGAGGATTGGCAGATCAACTGGGTCGAGGCCGAGCGACGGATCGCGCGTCTATCCGACGGGACCCGCTCACTGCTGGCGGCGGTCGAAGGGGTGGGCGGTGACTGGGTGGTCACCCTCCGCGGCCGACGCATCCCGGTGGCAGTGCGCAGCTGGCGCGAGAGGATGCTTGCCGAGGCGGAGTCAGCGGCCACGGGGCCGGGGGGACCGATCGAGATCCGGGCGACGTTGCCCGGCCTCGTAGTTTCGCTCTCCTGCGAAGAGGGGTCGGAGGTGTCCGAAGGCGATCCGCTGCTGACGATCGAGGCGATGAAGATGCAGAACGAGGTACGTGCCCCACGGGCTGGCCGCGTGACGCATCGGGCCGTCAGTCCGGGCGAGGCCGTGGCGACGGGAGCCCTGCTGCTGCGCCTGGAGTAGGGCTTCTCGCCCAGGGCCGGGCCTCGCTGTGCCGCCTGCCGCCGCGCTCGGGAGCCCGCATCGCGGCCACCGGTACAATCGGGACCGATGAGCGACCGCGATGAGCCTGTCCGACGACCCCGCTCCACGACCTCGGGCATCCGGATCCAGACCGTCTACGGGCCTGGCGACGCACTCGTCCCCGGGGTGTCGTCGATCGGCGAGGCTGGCAAGTTCCCCTTCACCCGGGGCATTCACCCTGACGGCTATCACGGCCGCCCCTGGACGATGCGCCAGTACGCCGGCTTCGGCTCCGCGAAAGAGACGAACGAGCGGTTCCGTTACCTGCTGAGCAGCGGTCAGACGGGCCTCTCGGTCGCGTTCGACCTCCCCACCCAGATCGGCTACGACTCGGACGATCCGATGGCCGCCGGCGAGGTCGGCCGCGTCGGCGTGCCGATCGACTCCCTGGCCGACATGGAGATCCTCTTCGACAAGATCAGCCTGGACCAGGTGAGCACTTCGATGACGATCAATGCCACCGCCGCGATCCTGCTGGTGCTTTACGAGGTGATCGCGCGCCGCCAGGGGGCGGACCCTGCCCGGCTGCGCGGCACGATCCAGAACGACATTCTCAAGGAGTACATCGCCCGGGGAACCTACATCTTCCCGCCCGGGCCATCGATGCGGCTGGTCACCGACACATTCGCCTATTGCCGGACAGAGTTGCCCTCATGGAACACGATCAGCATCAGCGGCTACCACATGCGCGAGGCGGGGGCCACGGCGGTCCAGGAGGTCGCCTTCACCGTGGCGGACGCGATCGCCTACTGCCAGGCGGCGCTGGACGCGGGCCTCGCGTTCGACGAGTTCGCACCGCGGATCTCCTTCTTCTTCGCAGCGCACAACGACCTCTTCGAAGAGGTCGCCAAGTTCCGGGCGGCGCGACGCGTCTGGGCGAGCATTGCGCGTGATCGCTTCGGCGCCCGAGACCCGCGGAGCATGGCGATGCGATTCCACGTCCAGACGGGGGGGAGCACGCTGACCGCCCAGCAGCCGCAGACGAACGTGGTGCGAACGACCGTCCAGGCGCTCGCAGCCGTGCTCGGCGGGACACAGAGTCTGCACGCCAATGCCCTTGACGAGGCGCTCGGTCTGCCGTCGCCGGCGACCGCTCGGCTCGCTCTTCGGACACAACAAGTGTTGGCTCATGAGTCGGGAGTCACCGCACCGGTCGATCCGCTCGGCGGATCGTGGTACGTCGAAGCGCTCACGAATGAGATCGAGGAGCGCGTCGCCGCCGAGCTGGCGGAGATAGATCGCCGGGGCGGGACGCTCGCGGCGATCGCCGAGGGCTACCAGCCCGGCGAGATCGCCCAAGCGGCGTATGACGCGCAGCGCGCGATTGAATCGGGCGAGCGGGTGGTCGTCGGCGTGAACGCGTTCGCCGAGGCGGGGGATGAGCAGCGGCCGCAGCCCCAGTCGATCGATCCCGCCGACGAGCGTCGCCAGATCGAGCGCACCCGCGCGGTACGGGCCGCACGCGACCCCGTCGCGGCATCGTCGGCACTTGAGGCCCTCGAGACGGCCGCGGCGGGCACGGAGAACGTGCTCCCGCGCATCCGGGCGTGCGTGCAGGCGAACCTTACCGTGGGCGAGATCAGCCACGCCCTGCGCCGCGCCTGGGGGGAGTACCGGCCGTGACGCTCGGATCGGTCGACCACGTGGCGGTGGTGGTGCGGTCCATCGAAGCGGCGCTTCCGCGTTACGCCGACCTCTTCGGCTGGCACCCCGCCGAAGCACCACGGATCTTCGCGAGCCAACGGGTACGCCTCTGCTTCCTGGCCACCGGACCCGACCCGGCGGCGAAGATCGAGCTGATCGAGCCGATTGACGGCGAGAGCGGCGTTGCCCGCTTCCTCGCAGCGCGGGGTGAGGGCCTGCACCATGTCTGCCTGCGGAGCGACGATCTGCCGGCCGATCTTGCGGCGCTGGCCGCCGCCGAGGCTGAGCTGATCGATCGTGAGCCGCGCCCGGGGGCGCATGGCCGGGTCGCGTTCGTACACCCGCGCACCCTCAACGGGGTGCTCTGGGAGCTGCTCGAGCGGCCCTAGCGGACCCCGGCTCCGCGCAGCAGGGCGGGGATCTGCGAGGGAGAATCGGCGACCCGGATCCCGGCCGCTTCGAGCGCCTGGCGCTTCGACTCCGCGGTGCCGGCGCCGCCCGAGATGATCGCGCCGGCGTGTCCCATCCGCCGTCCAGGGGGGGCCGTGCGACCGGCCACGAAGGCGGCCATCGGCTTGCGGACCTCTCGTGCGCAGTAGGCCGCCGCGCGCTCCTCTTCGTCGCCGCCGATCTCGCCGATCATCACGATCGCCTCGGTCTCCGGATCCTCGTTGAACATGCTGAGCATGTCGATGAAGTTCGACCCGACGATCGGATCGCCACCGATCCCGACGCAGGTGGTCTGGCCGAGGCCGGCATCGGTCATCGCCTGCACCACCTCGTAGGTGAGCGTCCCGGAGCGGCTGACGAGCCCGACCGGACCGCGGCGATGGATGTCGCCGGGGATGATGCCGACCTTCGCCTCGCCGACACTCGTGGCGCCCGGGCAGTTCGGGCCGATAAGGCGGACGCCCTTGGCTCGCAGCACGTGGTAGACGCCGAGCATGTCCAGCGCGGGGATCCCTTCAGTGATGCAGAAGATGAGCGGGATCCCGGCTTCCGCCGCCTCGAGCATGGCGTCGGGTGCCGCCGGTGCCGGGACGAAGATGCACGAGGCGTTCGCCCCGGTCTGCTCGACCGCCTCGGCGACCGTGTCGTACACCGGGACCCGGCCGTCGAGCGCGGACTGGCCGCCCTTGCCCGGGGTCATGCCTGCCACGATCGGTGTGCCGTATTCGAGCATCGCCCGCGAGTGGAACTCGCCCTCTCGCCCGGTGATCCCCTGGACCAGGAGCCGCGTGGCGCTGTTCACCAGGATGCTCATGCGCCGCCTCCCGCCGCCAGCGCCGCGGCGACCGCTTTGGCGGCAGCGTCGTCCAGGCTGTCTGCGGTGATCAGGTTGGCCTGGCGCAGGATATCGGCGGCCTCGACCGAGTTGGTGCCGACGATGCGTACCACCATCGGCACGGTGCGCTTGAGCGACGCGCGAGCCTCCACGATGCCTCTCGCCACCTCATCTCCCCTGGTGATGCCGCCGAAGATGTTCACCAGGATGGCCTGCACCCGCGGGTCGTCGAGGATGATGGCGAAGGCAGCCGACACGCGGTCCGCCTTGGCCCCGCCGCCGATGTCGAGGAAGTTCGCCGGCTCGCCGCCGGCCAGCTTGACGAGGTCCATGGTGGTCATGGCGAGACCTGCCCCGTTGACCATGCAGCCGATATTCCCGTCGAGTTTGATGAAGTTGATGCCGGCCTCGCGGGCCGCGATCTCCGAGGGCTCCTCCTCGGCCAGGTCGCGCATGGCCTCCAGCTCGGGGTGCCGCGGCAGGGCCGAGTCGTCGAGCACGATCTTGGCGTCGAGCGCCAGGAGCTCGCCTGCGGGCGTGGTCACCAGCGGGTTGATCTCGGCGAGGTCGGCGTCGGACGCCATGAATGCGGCATGCAGTCCGCGCATGATCGGCCCGAAGGCCTTGCGCTGCTCCGGACCGAGGCCAAGGAAGAAGGCGACGCGCCGGACGTTGTGCTCCTGGAGGCCGATCAGCGGATGGAGCGGCAGTCGCAGGATCGCCCCCGGGTTGGTCTTCGCGGTCTCCTCGATCTCGACGCCGCCGTCGGCGCTGGCGATCACCGTCACCGCCTTCGAGGCGCGATCGAGGATCAGTCCGAGGTAGTACTCCTTCGCGATTTCCGCCGCCGGCACCACTAGCAGCGTCCGCACCGTGACGCCCTTGATCACCAGGCCGATGATCTCGGCGGCCCGGGCCTCGGCCTCGGCGGGCGTGGCGGCCAGCTTGACGCCACCGGCCTTGCCGCGGCCACCCACCAGGACCTGCGCCTTGACCACCACTGGGGAGCCGATCCGCTCGGCCGCCGCCCTCGCCTCAGCCGGGGAGCTCGCGACGATCCCTTCGAGGAGAGCGACCCCGTGACGAGCGAGGATCTCCTTGCTTCGGTACTCCTGGAGCTTCACGCGGCCTCCTGCGGCGAGATGGGCGGGGACGCGATTGTAGTCGTCGGGGGCCGCGCGGCGGCCCGCCGATCCCCCTACACTTGCCCTCCGTACCGTCGGCGCTGTGACCGACGCGCACCGGAGCACCAATGTGACCTATCCCGTGACGCTGATCCCCGGAGACGGGATCGGCCCGGAGCTTGCCGAGGCGGCCGTGGGCGTGCTCGAGGCGACCGGCATCGGCTTTGAATGGGATCCCCAGCAGGCCGGCGAGGCGACCATCGCGAGCGAGGGGACCCCGCTGCCGGATCGCGTGTTGGAGAGCATCCGCCGCACCGGCGTGGCCATCAAAGGCCCGATCACGACCCCGGTGGGCGGCGGCTTTCGCAGCGTCAACGTGGCGCTTCGGCAGGCGCTGGAGCTGTACGCCAACGTGCGGCCCGCACGGTCGATGGCGGGGGTGAAGTCGCGCTACGAGGGCGTTGACCTGATCATCGTGCGCGAGAACACCGAGGACCTGTACGCGGGGATCGAGCATCGGGTGGGACCCGACGCGGCCGAGAGCATCAAGATCATCACCAGGGCCGCCAGCCAGCGGATCGCGCGCTACGCATTCGAGTACGCGGTGCGCAACGGCCGTCGCAGGGTGACCGCCGTCCACAAGGCGAACATCATGAAGCTCTCCGACGGCCTCTTCCTGGAGAGCTGTGGCCAGGTCGCCGCCGAGTACGTCGGACGGGTCGAGTTCGACGACCGGATCGTCGACAACATGTGCATGCAGCTCGTGCAGAAGCCCGATCTGTACGACGTGCTGGTGCTGCCCAACCTGTACGGCGACATCGTCAGCGACCTCGCCGCCGGCCTGGTCGGTGGCCTCGGGGTTGCGCCGGGCGCAAACATCGGCGAGCACGCCGCGGTCTTTGAACCGGTCCACGGGTCCGCCCCCAAGTACGCCGGGCAGGACAAGGCAAACCCGACCGCACTCATCCTCTCCGGGGCGCTCATGCTGCGACACCTCGGCGAGACCGACGCCGCCGACCGCGTCGAATCCGCCGTGCGCGGCGTGATCGCGGAGGGCCGGACGACCACCTACGACCTGGGGGGCAGCGCCGGGACTCGCGAGTTTGCCCAGGCGGTCGCCGCCCGCGTTCGCGGCGCCTGATCGGCATGTTCCGCTACCGCATGAGCTGGTCCGAGCTGGCCTGGCTCGGCCACCGCCTGTCGGGGGTCGGCGTGCTGATCTACCTGTTCATGCATATCGTGGAGAATGCAACGCTGAGCTTTGGTCCTGATGTGTACGACTGGACGCAGGTGCTCTTCCGCAACCTCCCGGTCCGGCTCGGCGAGATCCTCCTGATGGCCGCGCTGGTGTACCACTCCCTCAACGGGCTGCGCGTGGTGCTGATGGACTTCTGGCCGACCACCACACGCTGGTACCGCCCGCTCACCTACGCGGTGATCGTCGTCACGGTCGTCGCCATGATTCCACTGAGCCTCATCATGATCACGCCCTACGCCCCGTGGGGAGGCCGCTGATGAGCGTCGGGCGACGCATCTGGCCGGTGGAGGGCGACCCGCTTCGGCGTAACCCGTCGCGCGCGGCCAAGGCCCGCCCTGCCGAGCCGGGGATCGAGCGATTCATGTGGTATTTCATGCGCCTGAGTGGCTTGGCGCTGGTACTGCTGGCGCTCGGCCACATGGGCATCATGCACGTCCTGGTGCAGCTCACCGGGCAGGAGATCAACTTCGCCTTCGTCCTCGAGCGGTGGGGAAACCCCTTCTGGCGCATCTACGACCTGCTCCTGCTGGTGCTGGCCCTGATCCACGGGGTGAACGGGGCGCGGCTCATCATCGGAGACTATGTCGTCCGCGGCGGTCTGCGCGGCCTGCTGATCGGCGTGCTGCTGGCCACCGCATTCGTCTGGTTGCTGCTCGGCCTGGTGGTGATCCTCACCTTTGACCCGGCCACCGCACCGGCCAACATCGGGCCCCTCTCGTGAGCGTGCGCCTGACCGATGCGTCCGCGCGTCCGCGCGTCCGTACTCACGAGCTCGACGCCGTGGTGGTCGGCGCCGGTGGCGCCGGCCTGTACGCCGCCCTGGAGCTGAAGCGCAACCTCGGGCCGGAGGCCCGCATCGGTGTCATCAGCAAGCTGTATCCGAGCCGATCTCACACCGGGGCGGCACAGGGGGGAGTGTGCGCCGCCCTCGGTACCACTGAGGAGGACCACTGGGAGTGGCACTGGTTCGACACGGTGAAGGGCGGCGACTACCTGGTCGATCAGGACGCGGCCGAGGTGATGTGCCACGACGCGGTCGAGACGATCATCAACCTCGAGCACCTGGGGATGCCGTTCAATCGCACCGAGGAGGGACGGATCGATCAGCGGCGCTTCGGCGGGCATACCCGGAACGAGGGCGAGGCACCGGTGCGACGAGCCTGCTTCGCGGCCGACCGAACCGGGCACGCCATCCTGCAGACCCTCTTCCAGCAGTGCATCCGGCTCGATGTGGCCTTCTACGACGAGTACCAGGTGCTCGATCTGCAGATGCCCGACGGGCCCAGCGGACGGGTGACAGGTGTCGTGGCGCTGCAGACCTCGACCAGCGAGATCCACTCGTTCCGCGCGAAGGCGGTGCTCTTCGCCACCGGCGGCTTCGGCAAGATCTTCAAGGTCACCAGCAACGCGCACACGCTGACCGGCGACGGCGTGGCGATCGCCTACCGACGGGGCCTGCCGCTCGAGGATATGGAGTTCTTCCAGTTCCACCCGACGGGCATGTACAAGCTGGGCTTCCTCCTCTC